>NZ_CAMPHN010000072.1 GCF_946885885.1 uncultured Pseudomonas sp. | reverse complement strand
CCGACCTCGAACAGACCGAGCAAATCGCCCGCAGCCATCTGGCCGAAGCCTTGCAATACCGGGGGAATCCGCAGGGCTGAGGTTGCCCCGAGAAAGGCCAGCAAAGCACGCATCCAGCCGCCTGGAGGAGCCAGCCGCGAGCCGCGTAGGATGAGCGCTGCGATACCCAGCGGGCTGTTTAGCAGGGCGAATATCGATGATGGGTTACGGCGCGCTTGTTCTGCTGACAGCAGGGCAATTAGCGGGCGCCTAACCCATCCTACGGTCTGAATGACGCAAGAAATCCGCCCCCCAGCTCAAATACGCCGCACCTCCGGCAACTGCATCGCCGCCACCTCGCCGACCAGGTAATCGCGCAAACGCAAATAGCGTTCCTGGCCGCGGCGGGCCTTGGGCCAGACCAGGTAATAGCTGCAGCCGCTGGGCACCGCACAGGGCCAGGGCAGGCCGAGGCGGCCGTGGGCGACATCCTCGGCGACCAGCACCAGATCGCCGATCGACACGCCGTAACCGCGGGCGGCGGCGACCATACCCAACTCCAGGGTGTCGAACACCTGACCACCCTTGAGCGGCACCTGTTCGGCCAGGCCCATGGCTTGTAGCCACTGGCGCCAATCGCGGCGGTCCGGGGTCGGGTGCACCAATTCGGCACCTTGCAAGCGGGTTAAATCCCAAGGACCGTCGCGCGCCGCTTCGGGCGCGCAGACCGGGATCAGCCATTCGGCGAACAGCAGCGTGCAGCCCCACTCGTCCGGGAATTCGCCGTTGCCCAGCAGCACCGCGCAGTCGAACGGCTCGTGCTGGAAATCCACCTTGTCGACGTCCATCCAGGCGCTGGTCAGTTGCACTTCGATGTCGTCGTTCTGCAAGCGGAAGCGCGACAAGCGCGCCAACAGCCAGCGCATGGTCAGGGTCGAAGGCGCTTTCAGACGCAGTACCCCATCGTCCGCACGCAGGGTGGTGCAGGCGCGCTCCAGGGCGTCGAAGCCGTCGCGCAGGCCCGGCAGCAGCAGGCGCGCCGGTTCGGTCAGTTGCAGGTTGCGGCCCTGGCGCTCGAACAGGCGGCAGGCGAAGTGCTCTTCCAGAGTGCGTACGTGATGGCTCACCGCGCTCTGGCTGATCGCCAACTCGTCCGCCGCGCGGGTGAAGGAGCGGTGACGCGCCGCGGCTTCGAACGCGCGCAGCGCATACAAGGGCGCCAGACGGCGATTTTTATCCATTAGTTAGACTCATGCCATACATCGCTTTTTTCCCTTTGTGACGGCCGGCTGATCTCCCGAGAATGGCCCCATTCTCCGCTTGCCGGGAAACCTCGGGCAAGCTCTATCACTGAGCTCTACTCATCATGAAGCAACCCATTCGAAGCGAGCTGCGGGCCATCCTGCGCCTCGCCGGCCCGCTGATCGCCGCGCAACTGGCGCATGTCCTGATGGTGTTCACCGACACCGTGATGATGGGCCTGCTCGGCCCCGCAGCCCTGGCCGGCGGCGGCCTGGGCGCAGCCAGCTATTCCTTCGTGTCGATTTTTTGCGTCGGGGTGATCGCCGCGGTCGGCAATCTGGTCGCCATTCGTCACGGCGCTGGGGATGCTGCGGGGGTCACCCGCCTGACCCAGAACGGTCTGTGGCTGGGCTGGGGCCTGGCTCTGCTGGCCGGCCTGGGGTTATGGAACCTGCAACCGGCGCTGCTGCAATTCGGCCAGCTGCCGGCGAACGTCGACGGCGCCATGCAGTTTCTCGCCACCCTGGTGTTCGCCCTGCCCGGCTATATGAGCTTTATGGCGTTGCGCGGTTTTACCAGCGCCATCGGCCGCCCCGGCCCGGTGATGACCATCAGCATCGGCGGTGCGCTGGCCAATGCGGTGCTCAACTATGCGTTGATCGAGGGCTGGTTCGGCCTGCCGCACCTGGGCCTGGCCGGTATCGGCCTGGTCACCGCCGTGGTGATGAACGTCATGGCACTGCTGCTGGCCTGGCATGTACTGCGTCACAGCGCCTACGCCGGTTATCCGTTATGGCGCGGCCTGCTGCGCCCGGACTGGCGCGAGTTGAAGGAGTTGCTGCGCCTGGGCCTGCCGATTGGCGGCACCTATGCGGTGGAATCCGGACTGTTCGCCTTCGCCGCCCTTTGTATGGGCGCCCTGGGCAGCGTCGAACTGGCGGCCCATCAGATCGCGATCATGTCGGTGTATGTGGCCTTTATGGTGCCGGTGGGCATTTCCTACGCGGTGACCTTCCGTATCGGCCAGCATTTCGGCGCCGGCCGCCTGCTCGACGCGCAACGCGCCGGGCGCCTGGGTATCGGCCTCGGTGCCGGCTGCATGCTGGGTTTCGCCGGGTTGTTCTGGCTCGCGCCGGTGTGGGTGGTGGGGCTGTTTCTCGACCGCTTCGATCCGGCCTATGCCGATGTGGTCAAGCTGGCCGTGGGCTTGTTGGCGATTGCCGCCTGGTTCGAGTTCTTCGATGGCATCCAGACCATCGCCATGGGCGCGATCCGCGGCCTGAAGGACGCCAAAACCACCTTCGTCGTCGGCCTCGTCTGCTATTGGTCGATCGGCGTGCCGCTGGCCTGGCTGCTGGCGTTCCCGCTGGGCTGGGGCGCGCAAGGCGTGTGGTGGGGCATGGCCTGCGGCCTGGCGTGCGCGGCGATCGGCCTGACCTTGGGCTTCGAATGGAAGACCGCGCGCCTGCTGCGCCCGACGCCCGCTACGAAACAGGCGTGTTTGGCGTAGACCGCGAGAATGTAGGTTGGGCTGAGCTACGCGAAGCCCAACGGGGAACGGCGTATTGATCCATTTTCGCTGTTGGGCTTCGTCGCTACGCTCCTCAGCCCAGCCTACGGGCCTGCCCTACGTGGTCAACCCGTCTTCTACGGCTGCAACAACCCAAGCAACGGCTGACGCTGGCCGAACACCAGAAAACGCGCCAGTTCGTTCAGCGGCAGGGCCTTGCTGATCAGGAAGCCCTGCACCTGATCGCAACCGAATTGGCGCAACAGCGACAACTGCTCGGTGTTTTCCACGCCTTCGGCGACCACTTCCAGGTTGAGGTTGTGCGCCAGGTTGATCATCGCCTTGACCAATTGGCGGTTTTCCGCGCGGCTGTCCATGCCGCCGACGAAGCTTTTATCGATTTTCAACAGGGTGATCGGCAGGTTGTTGAGGTGCACGAAGGAGGAGAAACCGGTGCCGAAATCGTCGAGGGAGAAGCGCACGCCGAGCTTGCCGAGGGCCAACATGGTCTTCTGCACCTGTTCGCTTCGGCGCATCACTGCGGTTTCGGTCAATTCGAACTCCAGCCATTGCGCATCGACGCCACGCTCTTCGATCAGCCGGCTGAGGGTTGGTAGCAATTGGCTGTCCTGGAACTGGCGGAACGACAGGTTGACCGCCATGTGCAACGTCGGCAGACCGCGCCCACGCAACCATTGCATATCGCGCAAGGCGCGGGAAATCACCCAATAGCCGAGCGGCACGATCAAGCCGTTTTCTTCGGCCAAGGGCACGAAATGATTCGGCGAAAGCAGGCCGCGTTCGCTGTGACGCCAACGCACCAGGGCTTCCAGGCCGACGATGCGCCCACTATCCAGGCACAGACGCGGCTGGTAATGCAGCTCCAGCTCGTCGCGGCGCAGCGCCCGGCGCAGTTCGCTTTCCAGGTCCACCAGGTTGCGCGCACCGCTATTGAGGCGTTCGTCATACACATGAAAGGTACAACCCTGCTGGCCCTTGGCTTGTTGCATGGCGATATGCGCATGCCATAGCAAGGAATCGGCGCCCTCGCCAGCGCGGGCATGGGCCAGCCCCAGGCTGCAGCCGATCAACAGGCTTTCGCCATCGACCCAATAGGGTTCGGCCAGGGCTTCGGTGATGCGCTCGGCAAGACGTTCGACGCGCTGCGGGTCGCGGCGGGTGTCCAGAAGCAAGGCGAACTCGTCGCTGCCCAGGCGCGCCAGTTGATCGTCGCCGTGCAGTTGCGCCTTGAGCCGCGCCACCACTTGCAGGATCAGATGGTCGCCGGCCTGGTAGCCGAGCGCATCGTTGGCATGGCGGAAGTTGTCCAGGTCCAGATGGCCGAGTGTCAGGCCGCGGCCTTCGGTGGCGGCCAGGCGCGCGGCGAGCAACGTGTGCAGGCCCTGGCGATTGGCGATGCCGGTCAGCGCGTCCTGTTCCGCCAGGCGGGTCAGGGTCTGTTTCAGGCTGCCTTGCTCGCGGGCGTAGCGCAGGCAACGGCGCAGTACATCGGCGCTCAGCCGATCGCGCACCAGCCAGTCGCAGACATCCTCAGGCGCTTCGTCAGGCTCCTGTTCGAGCAACAAAATAATGGGTAACGGGCAGTTGCCGCGGGCCGGCTGGCGCCCGACGGTGGTCAGCAGCAGGCCGCCGCCTTCGCTATCGAATAGCCCGCTGGCGGCTTCCCAGGAAGGCGCGGTGATCAGCGGAAAGGAACCCGCCAGAGTGCCCAGGCACTCGCGCAGGCGCTCGCCCCATTCAGGGGTTTCAGCCAAAAGCACCAATCGTAAAGGTTCGACGAGCGCGGACAAACAACCTCCCCCCAAAACACAAAAGCTGGCGGTTCGACCGCCCGGATGCGCCATTTTCGGCGTCTAGTCAGGCACATCCGTGTGTAAGTGGTGCGTATCCTGCAGCGACGATAAATAAACTCTAGGAGCCACCAGAGTACTGGATAACTGAAATTAGCCAAGCATGGCGCACGGCCATTACGTGCGCTGCACCACAGTTTCAGACGGTCGCGGCACAAGCGCCCAGTCCTGCTAAAATGCGCGGCCATTTCCCCTGACGATCGATGCAATGTCCCGACTGAACCCCCGGCAGCAGGAAGCCGTGAACTACGTCGGCGGCCCTCTTTTGGTGCTCGCCGGCGCCGGCTCCGGCAAGACCAGCGTGATCACCCGCAAGATCGCCCACCTGGTGCAGAACTGCGGCATCCAGGCGCGGCATATCGTCGCCATGACCTTTACCAACAAGGCCGCGCGCGAGATGAAGGAGCGCGTCGGCACCCTGCTCAAAGGCGCCGAAGGCCGCGGCCTGACCGTCTCGACCTTCCATAACCTGGGCATGAACATCATCCGCAAGGAATATGCGCGCCTGGGTTACAAGCCGGGTTTCTCGATTTTCGACGAGGGCGATATCAAGGCGCTGCTCAGCGACATCATGCAGAAGGAGTACGCCGGCGACGACGGCATCGACGAGATCAAGAACTACATCGGCGCCTGGAAGAACGACCTGATCCTTCCCGACCAGGCCCTGGCCGAGGCGCGCGGACCCAAGGAGCAGACCGCGGCCATCGTCTACCTGCACTACCAACGCACGCTCAAGGCGTATAATGCGGTGGATTTCGACGACCTGATCCTGCTGCCGGTGAAGCTGTTCCAGGAGCACGCCGACATCCTGGAGAAGTGGCAGAACCGCATCCGCTACCTGCTGGTCGACGAATACCAGGACACCAACGCCAGCCAGTACTTGCTGGTCAAACTGCTGGTCGGCATGCGCAACCAGTTCACCGTGGTCGGCGACGACGATCAATCGATCTACGCCTGGCGCGGCGCCCGGCCGGAAAACCTGATGCTGCTGAAAGAGGATTACCCCTCGCTGAAGGTGGTGATGCTCGAGCAGAACTACCGCTCCACCAGCCGCATCCTCAAGTGCGCCAACGTGCTGATCGCCAACAACCCCCACGCCTTCGAGAAACAGCTGTGGAGCGAGATGGGCATGGGCGACGAGATCCGCGTGATCCGCTGCAAGAACGAAGACGCCGAGTGCGAGCGGGTGGCCCTGGAAATCCTCACCGAGCACCTGCGCACCCAGCGCCCCTACAGCGACTACGCCATCCTCTACCGCGGCAACTACCAGGCCAAGCTGATGGAGCTGAAGTTGCAGCACCACCAGATTCCCTATCGTCTGAGCGGCGGCACCAGCTTCTTCGCCCGCCAGGAAGTGAAGGATCTGATGAGCTACTTCCGCCTGCTGGTCAACCCGGACGACGACAACGCCTTCCTCCGGGTGATCAACGTGCCGCGCCGCGAGATCGGTTCCACCACCCTGGAAAAACTCGGCAACTACGCCACCGAGCGCAAGATCAGCATGTACGCCGCCGCTGGCGAGATGGGCCTGGGCGAACACTTGGACGCACGCTTCACCGAGCGCCTCGCGCGCTTTACCAAATGGATGGACCGGGTACGCCAGGAGTGCGCGCAGAACGACCCGATCGCGGCGATCCGCAGCATGGTGATGGATATCGACTACGAAAACTGGCTGCGCCAGAACGCCTCCAACGACAAGGTCGCCGATGCGCGCATGGGCAACGTGTGGTTCCTCGTCGATGCGCTGAAGAACACCCTGGAGCGCGACGAAGACGGCGATATGACCATCGAGGACGCCATCGGCAAACTGGTGCTGCGCGACATGCTCGAACGCCAGCAGGAAGAAGAGGAAGGCGCCGAGGGCGTGCAGATGCTCACCCTGCACGCGTCCAAGGGCCTGGAATATCCCTCGGTGTATATCCTCGGCGTGGAGGAAGAGATTCTCCCGCACCGTTCCAGCATCGAGGCCGATACGGTCGAGGAAGAGCGGCGCCTGGCCTACGTCGGCATCACCCGCGCCAAGCGCAACCTGACCATGACCTTCGCCGCCAAGCGTAAGCAATACGGCGAAATCATCGACTGCTCGCCAAGCCGCTTTCTCGATGAGCTGCCGCCCGAAGACCTGATCTGGGAAGGTCTCGAAGATGCCCCCGCGGAAGTCAAAGCGGCCACCGGCAACTCGGCGCTGGCCAATATGCGCGCCCTGCTGAAGAAATAAATCGAATCCGTAGACCCTATGTTTTATGTGCAAGACCTATAAGGTCGTAGGGTGGATGGCGCTTCATCCATCCACAAAACCGCAATGGCGGATGAAAACAGCATCAGCTATGCGCCCCGACCCACCCTACATAGCTCTGGTAGCCCGGATGAAATCCGGGAGCGATCTGTCAGATCGTCGAATTTCCCCGGATTGCATCCGGGCTACGTCCATAACGAGGATCACCGCGTGGAAGCACTGAAACAGAAAATCCGTGCGGAAGGCATAGTGCTTTCCGAGCAGGTGCTCAAGGTCGATGCCTTTCTCAACCACCAGATCGACCCCGTGCTGATGCAGCACATCGGCCATGAATTCGCCCAGCGCTTCGCCGGCCAGGGCATCAGCAAGATCGTCACCATCGAAGCCTCGGGCATCGCCCCGGCGGTCATGGCCGGCCTGGAATTGGGCGTGCCGGTGATCTTCGCGCGCAAATACCAGTCGCTGACGCTCAAGGACGACCTCTATATCGCCAAGGTGTTTTCCTTCACCAAGCAGACCGAGAGCACCATCGCGATTTCCGCCAAGCACCTGACCGCCAGCGACCATGTGCTGCTGATCGACGACTTCCTCGCCAACGGCCACGCCGCCCAGGCGCTGATCGACCTGATCAAGCAAGCCGGTGCGAGCATCGCCGGGATCGGTGTGGTAATCGAAAAATCCTTCCAGCGCGGTCGCGCCGAGCTGGACGCCCAGGGCTATCGGGTCGAGTCCCTGGCGCGGATCGGCTCGCTGACCGACGGGCGGGTAAGCTTTCTCGAATAGCTGTCTGGCGGCGCGGCCAGCAGGTCGCGGGTGGCACGGCCTGGAAAACAAAAGGCTATGTACCAATAGCGTGTTGCCTTCGGCTATCGCCACTGAGTTTAAGACGGTCTGGATCCGTAGGGTGCGCCATGCGCACCTGTGATTCGTCGCCTGCGGTGGTGCGCACGGCCTAGGCGGCCCCGCGTCACCCTACGCGTTGCCGGCTATGCGAGAAAGGCTCAGGCCTGAATCGCCCATGCGACACATATTGGGACAGTGCTAAACAAAAACCGCCCGAAGGCGGTTTTCTTGAAGCGGGTCGGCGCTTACAGGCCGGACATCTTCTGAATGGCTTCGCGCAGCTCGTCATCCGAGCAGTCGGCACAGGTGCCTTTCGGCGGCATGGCGTTGATACCCGAAATGGCGTTGGCCAGCAGGCCGTCCAGGCCATTGCTGGCGCGAGCTTGCCAGGCGGCGGTGTCACCGACTTTCGGTGCACCCAGGACGCCGGCGACATGGCAGGCGCCGCAGTGCTTGGCGATGATATCGTCGGCGGTGCGCGCGGCACCGCCGGCTGCGACGGCGACTTCGCCGACGCCTTTGCATTCTTCGCCCATCACACAGACTTCACCCACCGGCTTCAGGCGCTCGGCAATGGCTTCATCGGTCGTGGCCTGAGCAGTCACTGCCCACAGGGCCAATACGGTAGCCGGTGCTACCAGGATTTTTTTAATCAGGTTCACGGTACACCCTCATCGTGGCTAGTCACGCCCGCGGCCACGGATTCGCGAGCGGGCGCCAGTATAGCGGGAAGCCCGCCCGGCCGAAACAGCCCATATGTCGCAGGAGAGTAGCCGCAAGCTGCAAGCCACAAGCTGCAAGTAAGAGCGCGTGCGGGATGCTCTCACTTGCAGCTTGAAGCTTGGGCTTGTAGCTGTTTCCTAGAAATTCGCCGGCGTGGTGGCGCTGATCAGTTTCGCCGGCACGTCGAACGGGTTGCGGAAGCAATGCGGTCTGCTGCTTTCGAAGTAATAGCTGTCGCCGGTTTCCAGGACGTAGGTCTCGCTGCCAACGGTCAGCTCCAGACGGCCTTCGACCAGCATCCCGGCCTCTTCGCCTTCATGCATGAGCATATCGTCGCCGGTCCCGGCGCCAGGCGGATAGGTTTCGGAAAGGAAGGCGATAGCGCGGCTGGGATGAGCCTTACCGACCAGTTTCATGGTCACCGCGCCGTCGGAAATATCGATCAGATCGCCGGCTTTATAGACAACCTGGGTGTGGTTGTCCTGCTCCACTTCGAGGGAGAAGAACTCGACCAACGACATGGGAATACCCGCCAGCACCTTTTTCAACGAGCTGATCGAGGGGCTCACGCTGTTCTTCTCGATCATCGAAATGGTGCTGTTAGTGACGCCTGCCCGCTTGGCGAGTTCGCGCTGGGAAAGGCCTTTGAGTTTGCGAATGGATTGCAGTCGAACACCGACGTCCAATGCTGGAGTCCCCCCTCGGGAAGATACGGATGAAAGTGGCCGTATCATCGCAACAGTGTTCAGTATTTACAACAGTTCACCCACAGATTCTTCGAAGCGACGCTTCAGTCACAGAGATAGTGCATCTGCACGCGGCGCAGGTTGCAGAACAGCTGATAAGGAATGGTTTCGGCGCGGGCCGCGACATCGCTGGCCAGCACCTGCTTGCCCCATAATTCGACCCGGCTGCCCAGGCCTGCGCCCGGCAAATCGCTGAGGTCGACGGTGAGCATGTCCATCGATACGCGGCCGATCAGCCGGGTCAGTTGGCCGTCCACCGCGACCGGTGTACCCGTCGGCGCATGCCGCGGGTAGCCGTCGGCATAGCCCATGGCGACCACGCCGACACGGGTCGGGCGCTCGCTGACGAAGCGCGCGCCGTAACCCACGGGTTCGCCGGCCGGCAAGTCGCGTACGGCGATGATTTTCGACTCCAGGGTCATCACCGGTTGCAGGCGCGCGGCGGTGGCCTGCGCCTGTTCGAACGGGGTGGCGCCGTAGAGCATGATGCCGGGGCGCACCCAATCGCTGGGGCGCTGCTGCGGGAACAGCTCGGGCCAACCGAGCACAGCGGGGGAATTGCGCAGGCTGACCTCGGCCGCCAGGCCCTGGCGCGCCTGCTCGAATACCGCGAGTTGCTCGGCGTTGCGCGGGCAAGCCAGCTCATCGGCGCGGGCGAAGTGGCTCATCAAGACGATTTTCGCCACCTTGCCGCTGGCCAGCAGACGCCGGTAGGCCTCTTGATAATCGGCCGGGTGCAGGCCGACACGGTGCATGCCGCTGTCCAATTTCAGCCAGACCTGCAACGGCTTGGTTACGGCGCTGCGCTCGATGGCTTCCAGCTGCCACAGCGAATGCACCACGCACCAGAGCCCGTGCAGCTCGATCAACGGCAACTCGTCGGCCTCGAAAAAACCTTCGAGCAGCAGGATAGGCGCGGCGATACCGGCCTCGCGCAGTTGCAGCGCTTCCTCGATACAGGCCACGGCGAAACCGTCGGCCTGCTCCGTGAGGGCCTGGGCGCAACGCACCGCGCCATGCCCGTAACCATCCGCCTTGACCACCGCGAGCGCGCGCGCGCCGGACACCTCACGGGCCAGTTGGTAGTTGTGACGCAAGGCTTGCAGGTCGATCAGGGCACGGGCTGGACGCATGGTGTTCACGCTTCGGACGATGAGTTGCGCTACCGGACAGGGTAGCGTGGTCAATAAAAAAGGCTATATCCCAATGGCGTGTTGTACGGCGATAAGCCGTAGGCGCTCCGTTGAGGAGCGCAGCGACAAAGCCCAACGAGACATGCCGAGTCTGTTGGGCTTCGCTGCGCTCAGCGCCAACCTACCCGTTGCTGCAACACCTAACGGGTACATAGCTATAAAAAAGCCCAGCAGTGTCCGGGCAAATAAATCAGGCCTGGGCGGCGACCACGGTCATTTCCACCAGCACTTCGGGCTTGTACATTTTCGCCTCGACACAGGCGCGGGCCGGGGCGGCGCCTTCGGCGACCCAGGCGTCGTACTCGGCGTTGAGACCGTCGTAATGGACGGCCATGTCCTTGAGGTAGATGGTCACGGAGAGAATCTTGCTCTTGTCGCTACCGGCCTCGGCCAGCATGCGGTCGATATTGGCCAGGGTTTCACGGGTCTGCTGACGGATATCGCCACTGTAGTCATCGGCCAACTGGCCGGCCAGATAGACCGTGCCATTGTGGATGACCACTTCGCTGTAACGCTTTTCCACATGCAGGCGCTGGATGGACATGTTGCGAATCTCCTGGAAAACGGGCGGCGTAGCCTATCAGGTGCGCAGCGGCTGCGGGGCAGACTGAACCGCGCGAGGCTTGCTCGAGTAGCGTGAAATATCCAGGCCCTCGGCACTGATCTGCGGACGCTTGTTGGCCAGCAGGTCGGCGAGGAAACGCCCGGAGCCGCAGGCCATGGTCCAGCCCAGGGTGCCGTGGCCGGTGTTGAGGAATAAATTGCGGAAGCCGGTGGCGCCGACGATCGGCGTGCCGTCCGGGGTGGCCGGGCGCAAACCGGTCCAGAACTCGGCCTGTTTAAGATCGCCGCCCTGCGGGTAAAGATCGGCGGTGATCATTTCCAGGGTGGCGCGGCGCTTGGGATTGAGGCTCAGGTCGAAACCGGCGATCTCGGCCATGCCGCCGACGCGGATGCGGTTGTCGAAACGGGTGATCGCAACCTTGTAGGTCTCGTCGAGAATGGTCGAGTTCGGCGCCATGTCGCCGTTGACGATCGGCACGGTCAGCGAATAACCCTTGAGCGGATAAACCGGCGCGCGAATGCCCAGCGGCTTGAGCAGTTGCGGGCTGTAGCTACCGAGGGCGAGCACGTAGCGGTCGGCGGTTTCCAGCTTGCCGTCGATCCACACGCCATTGATCCGGTCGCCGGCGAAATCCAGACGCTGGATGTTCTGGCCGAAGCGGAATTCGACGCCCAGCTGCTTGGCCATCTCCGCCAGCTTGCTGGTGAACATCTGGCAGTCGCCGGTCTGGTCGTTGGGCAGGCGCAAGGCGCCGGCCAGCTTGTGCTTGACCCCGGCCAGGGCCGGTTCGACGCGGGCGATACCGTCGCGATCGAGCAGCTCGAAGGGCACGCCGGACTGCTTGAGCACGGCGATGTCCTTGGCCGCGTTGTCGACTTGCGCCTGGGTGCGGAACAGCTGGGTGGTGCCGAGGCTGCGGCCTTCGTAGGCGATACCGGTTTCGGCGCGCAGCTCGTCGAGGCAGTCGCGGCTGTATTCGGACAGACGCACCATGCGTTCCTTGTTCACCGCATAACGGCTGGCGGTGCAGTTACGCAGCATCTGCGCCATCCACAGGTATTGGTCGATATCGGCGGTGGCCTTGATCGCCAGCGGCGCGTGCTTTTGCAGCAACCACTTGATGGCTTTCAGCGGCACGCCTGGCGCGGCCCAGGGCGAGGCATAGCCCGGCGAAACCTGGCCGGCGTTGGCGAAGCTGGTTTCCATGGCGGGACCGTCCTGACGGTCGACCACCACCACTTCGAACCCTTGGCGGGCCAAGTAATAGGCACTGGCCGTACCGATGACACCACTCCCCAATACCAGAACCCGCATGTTTTTCTCCTCGCCGCGACTATGCACTGGCGTTTGTTGACCCGATAGACGATGTGCGCAGTATATGGAGCTATGGCCAGTGCATTTCACTATATATACAGCTATATTTGGCGACAATTATTGGCGAAAATGCCTTTCGCAGAGGGGGATCCACCATGCGTACCCAGCACCAGAGCCGCCGCGAACTGGACAAGATCGACCGCAATATCCTGCGCATCCTGCAGGAAGACGGGCGCATCAGCTTCACCGAACTGGGCGAACGGGTCGGCCTGTCGACCACGCCCTGCACCGAGCGGGTTCGCCGCCTGGAGCGCGAAGGCATCATCATGGGCTACCACGCCCGCCTCAACCCGCAGAACCTCAAGGCCAGCCTGCTGGTGTTCGTCGAGATCAGCCTGGACTACAAGTCCGGCGACACCTTCGAAGAGTTCCGCCGCGCGGTGCTCAAGCTGCCCCATGTATTGGAATGCCACTTGGTCAGCGGCGACTTCGATTACCTGGTCAAGGCGCGGATCAACGAAATGGCCAGCTACCGCAAGCTGCTCGGCGACATCCTGCTCAAGCTGCCCCACGTGCGCGAGTCGAAGAGCTATATCGTGATGGAAGAGGTCAAGGAGTCGTTGAGCTTGCCGGTACCGGAATAGGGCAGCTGCAAGGCGGATGGCCGCCCCCTGCAAGCTGCAAGCGAATCAGGTTGGGCGGCGGCCAAAGCCCGTCGACGCTTTTCGCTCTTAACTTGCAGCTTATGGCTTGCAGCTTGTGGCTGCCCTACACCAACACCTGCCGGGTGCTGGCGATCAGTTGATGCACCTGCCGCTCCACCCGCTCCTCGATCATCTGCTCCGGGCCGCGCCCGCGCGGACAGGGCAGACGTGGCGTGGTACCGAACAGGCGGCAGATCAACGGGCGCTGGTCGTACACCTCGCAGCCCTGCGGCCCCAGATGCACGCAGTTGAACTCGGCCAGCGCGGCCTCGTGGGCGGCGTCGCTTTTCACCGGCAAACGGGCCATTTCCTCGGAGGAGGCAGTGACCGGACCGCAGCAGTCGTGACAGCCCGGCACACAGTCGAAGCTGGGTATTTGCCGGCGCAGGTGATCGATTTTGCGACTGTTGCAGCTCATGGGACGCGGTCCTGAAAAAATCCCGCGCATGGTAACAGGCCAATGAAAGATCAGGTTTTTCCCTTTCTCCCCTTGGCGAGCGGTGCGACCCGCGCTTATCCTGCGTAAAATTTTCCAAACATAACAATCAGGATTCCACACATGAACGCCCGCGCTCGCCAGCCCGTTCACAGCGCCCAGCATGCCCCTTCCTATTACGCCGCCAGCGCCAATCGGCACCTGAGCTTCCCGGCCCTGGCCGGCGAATTGCGCGCGGATGTCTGCGTGGTCGGCGGCGGTTTTTCCGGGTTGAACACCGCCATCGAGTTGGCGCAGAAGGGCTTCTCGGTGGTGTTGCTGGAAGCGCACAAGATCGGCTGGGGCGCCAGCGGGCGTAACGGCGGTCAGCTGATTCGTGGGGTCGGCCATGCTGTCGAGCAATTCGAACCGACCATCGGCAAGCAAGGCGTGCGCGAACTCAAGCTGATGGGCCTGGAAGCGGTGGAGATCGTGCGCCAGCGGGTCGAGCAATTCCAGATCGACTGCGACCTCAAGTGGGGCTATTGCGATTTGGCCAACAAGCCCAGCCACCTCGAAGGCTTCGCCGAGGACATGGCGGAACTCGAGCAACTCGGCTACGGCCATGAGATGCGCCTGCTGCAACCCGAGCAGATGCATGAGGTGGTCGGTTCGCAGCGCTATGTCGGCGGCCTGATCGATATGGGCTCTGGCCATCTGCACCCGCTCAACCTGGCCCTCGGCGAAGCCGCGGCCGCCCAGGCCCTGGGCGTGCAGCTGTTCGAAGACTCCGCGGTGACGCGCATCGACTACGGTAACGAAGTCAAGGTGCACACCGCCCAAGGCCTGGTGCGTGCCGCCCATCTGGTGCTCGGCTGCAACGCCTATCTCAACGGCCTGAACCCGAATCTGGGCGGCAAGGTACTGCCCGCCGGCAGTTACGTGATCGCCACCGAACCCCTGTCCGAAGCCCGGGCCCGCGAGTTGATCCCGCAAGACATGGCGCTCTGCGACCAGCGCGTGGCCCTGGACTACTATCGCCTCTCGGCCGACCGCCGCCTGCTGTTCGGCGGCGCTTGCCATTACTCCGGCCGCGACCCGGCGGATATCGCCGCCTATATGCGGCCGAAGATGCTGGCGGTGTTCCCGCAGCTGCAGGACGTGAAAGTCGACTATCAGTGGGGCGGCATGATCGGCATCGGCGCCAACCGCCTGCCGCAGATCGGCCGCCTCAAGGACCAGCCCAACGTCTATTACGCCCAGGCGTACTCGGGCCACGGGGTGAACGCCACCCACCTCGCCGGCAAGCTGCTCGGCGAAGCCATCGCCGGCCGTGCCAGTAGCGATTTCGACCTGTTCGCCCGGGTGCCGCACATGACCTTCCCCGGCGGCAAACACCTGCGTTCGCCATTGCTGGCCCTGGGTATGCTCTGGCATCGGCTCAAGGAGCTGGTGTAAACGGCCAACGACTTAAACTGTATGTGTAAAGCCTCAGGGTTGCTCGGGCGACGCGTTCAACCCGTAGGTTGGGTTAGCGGCAATCTACGTCAGTTGCCGGTAACCCCGGAAATGAACGCCGCGTAACCCAACAAGAACTCTGCGCGGTGCACGAGCCTAGTGACCCACTGTGCTACCGGGCTCTACGAGCAACGCTCGATCACCGACAACACCGTATAACGACCTTGTTGGGTTACGCGGCGACCGACGACGAGGTTATTGCTTAAACCGCATAGTCGCCGCTAACCCAACCTACCCAACTACGCATGTTGTGATCGCTCATAGCTTCCAGAACGGCCGCAAGGCTTCGTCCAGCGCCTGCTGGCGGGTCAGGCCGATG
The DNA here is from genome assembly GCF_946885885.1 of uncultured Pseudomonas sp. Next base: position 5,857 of record NZ_CAMPHN010000072.1, on the reverse strand, counting down.
TCCTTCAACTGTTCGTCGTTCAACCGGAGCAGCGTCCGGCGTGTATTCAAGCGCAGCCAGAATCGCTGCCAACGCGCTTTACCCGGCAGCCTCTCATTGGTACGGCTCGACACCTGCGGACGCGCCTGCGCCGTCAGTTCCTGCTGAGCCAAGGTCAGTCTTACATCGCTGAGCCCGTTCATCTCGTTCTCCCGTTTCGAGCCTTATGGGAGATCATCATGCGCGCCCGAGAAAAAGCATGACAGATTCAAAAAATACAAATTAAATACATACAGATTTGCCGAATCGACGGCTGAATTGTCGTTCCGTAACGCATCTGTACTGATAGCCATATAGAAGTAGCAAGCGCGAGGCAACTGTCATGACCTTGTACCTGAATCTCGCCGAACTGCTCGGCGAACGCATCGAGCAAGGCCTGTATCGCCCCGGCGACCGCCTGCCCTCGGTGCGCGCCCTGAGCGTCGAACACGGCGTCAGCCTGAGCACCGTGCAGCAGGCCTATCGCCACCTGGAAGATCAGGGCCTGGCGATACCGCGACCGAAGTCCGGCTACTTCGTGCCGGCCGGTCGGGAGGCGCCGGCACTGCCGATGGTCAGCCGCATGGCACAGCGTCCGGTGGAAGTCTCGCAGTGGGATCAGGTGCTGGAATTGATCAGCCTGCCGCCCAGTCGCAGTGGCGTGATTCAGCTGGGCCGTGGCCGCCCGGATGTCGATACCCCGACACTCAAACCGCTGCTGCGCTCGCTGTCGCGCCTGAGCCGCAAGCAGGACCTGGAAAGCCTGACCTACGGCTGTATCCATGGCGACCAGGGCCTGCGCGAACAGATCTCGCGGCTGATGCTCGACTCGGGCTGCCAGATCCCCTACCAGGACATCGTCACCACCACCGGTTGCCACGAAGCACTGTCGGTGGCGATCCGCGCGATCTGCCAACCCGGCGACATAGTCGCGGTGGACTCGCCGAGCTTCCACGGCGTGATGCAGGCGCTGAAAGGCTACGGCATGAAAGCCCTGGAACTGCCCACCGACCCGCTGACCGGGATCAGCCTGGAGGCGCTGGAGCTGGCCCTCGAACAATGGCCGATCAAGGCCATACAGTTGACCCCGACCTGCAACAACCCGCTCGGCTATATCATGCCGGACGCCAACAAGCGCGCCCTGCTGGCCCTGGCGCAACGCTACGACGTGGCGATTATCGAGGACGACGTCTACGGCGACCTGGCCTACAGCTACCCGCGCCCGCGCACCATCAAATCCTACGACGAAGACGGCCGCGTACTGCTCTGCAGCTCGTTCTCCAAGACCCTGGTGCCGGGTTTGCGCATCGGCTGGATCGTCCCCGGACGCTACCTGCAACGGGTGCTGCACATGAAATACATGGGCACCGGCACCACCGCGCAATTGCCCCAGCTGGCGATCGCCGAATATATCGAAGCCGGGCACTACGAACCGCACCTGCGGCGCATGCGCAGCCAATACCTGCGCGGGCGCGATGTGATGATCGACTGGGTCAGCCGCTATTTCCCCGCCGGCACACGGGTCAGCCGGCCGCAGGGCAGCTTTATGCTCTGGGTGGAACTAGAGGCCGGCTTCGACAGCCAGCGCCTGAACCGCGAACTGCAACCGCAGAAGATCCAGATCGCCCCGGGAAGCATCTTTTCCGCCGCGGGCAAGTACCGCAATTGCCTGCGCATGAACTATGCGAACAAGTCCAGCAGCGTGGAGCAGGCGGTGAAAATCGTCGGCGAGACGGTCAAGGCGATGCTGGAGGAACGCTGAGTCTGAATTTTTACCGTGCAAGCGGCGTCCAATGGATACAGAACGATATCCACGAGGAGGCCGCGTGCGCGCCTGCCTGTTGTCGCTGGCTGCTTTGTGTCTGATCGGTTGTAGCAATTTCATCCCCAACCAACCGTCGCAGGCGTTGCCGGCCCAAGCCTCATCGCTCGGCGCTGCGATTCTCGCCCAGACCCGCAACGAGAGTCCGGGCCAATCGGGTTTCCGCCTGCTGTCGACCAGCGACGATGCCTTCAGCGCCCGCGCGGAATTGATCCGCGCCGCCGAACACAGCCTCGATCTGCAGTACTACATCGCGAATGACGGCCTCAGCACCCGCGCCCTGGCCCATGAACTGCTGCAAGCCGCCGACCGCGGCGTGCGCATCCGCATCCTGTTGGACGACACCGCGAGCGACGGCCGGGACCCGCAGATAGCCCTACTCGGCGCCCATCCACAGGTGCATATCCGTGTTTTCAATCCACTGCATCTGGGCCGCAGCACCGGGCTGACGCGCTCGCTGGGGCGTCTGCTCCATCTGTCCCGGCAACACCGGCGCATGCACAACAAGCTATGGCTGGCCGATAGCAGCGTGGCCATCGTCGGCGGACGTAACCTGGGCGATGAATATTTCGACGCCGAGCGCTCCCTCAACTTCACCGATATCGATCTGCTCGCCGCCGGCCCGGTGGCCGAGCAGTTGGCGTACAGCTTCGACCAATACTGGAACAGCGCCCTGAGCCAACCGATAGAGCGCTTTCTCTGGTTCCCGCCCGATGCCGACGACCTCGAGCGCCAGCGCGGCGCGCTGCGCAGGGATCTGCAGCGCACACGCCGGCAGCACCCCGAGCTCTACGAACACCTGATGCGCTACGAGCACTCGCCACGCCTGCGCGACTGGTTGGACAACGAGCTGATCTTGGCACATGGCCAGGCTTTATGGGATGCACCACGCAAAGTGCTGGCCTCCGGCGTCCCCGATGCGCATCTGCTGTTGACCACCCAACTGGCCCCGGAGCTGGCGGCGGTCAGCGAGGAGTTGCTGCTGATCTCCGCCTATTTCGTGCCCGCCGACGAGGGCCTCGCCTACCTGACCGAACGCGCCGATGCCGGCGTCGATATCCGCCTGCTGACCAACTCCCTGGAAGCCACCGACGTACCGGCGGTGCATGGCGGTTATGCGCCCTACCGCGAGACGTTGCTGGAGCATGGCGTGCGTCTTTTCGAATTGCGCCGCCAACCCGACGAAGAAACCAGACACAACCTGGGCCTCAGCGGCTCTTCGGAATCCAGCCTGCACAGCAAAGCCGCGATCATCGACCGACAGAAGGTGTTTATCGGCTCGTTGAATTTCGACCCGCGCTCGGTGCTCTGGAATACCGAAGTCGGCGTTCTGGTCGACAGCCGCGAACTGGCCGCACAGGTACGCGAACTGGCCCTCGAAGGCATGGCGCCGACCATCAGCTACGAAGTCCTTCTGGACAAAACCGCCGGCCGATCCAGGGTGGTTTGGCGCGCCGTCGACGGCAACGACAAGGCCTACCGCCTAACCCACGAACCCGGCGGCCCGTGGCGCCGCCTGAACGCCTGGATAACCCGCCTCATCGGCCTGGAGCGCATGCTCTGAACGGCAGGCTCACTCGCTGCGCTCGACCAGTTCGACGCGCCTGTTCAGCGCCCGCCCCGCCTCGTCGCGGTTGCTCGCCACCGGCGCCGCCATGCCCACCCCCAGCGCGGTCATTCGTCCGGCGGCGATCCCGTACTGGCTGGCCAATCTCGCCACTATCGCCTCGGCGCGGCGCTGCGACAGCTCGCGGTTGTAGTCCAGCGCGCCCTTGCCGTCGCTGTGGCCGACCACCAGCACCTCGAGGGTCGGACGAGCCTTGAGCAGCTTGGCGATTTCCTCCAGTTGCGCCGCGGAATCCTCGCGCAGGCTGGCCTGGTCGAAATCGAAGAGGATGCCGTACAACGCGACCCGGCCCTGGGCGTCGATATCCGCTTGCATCACCGGCGCTTCGAGCACGGTCATGCGCTGCTCCATGGCCTGCTGTTCGAGCACCTCAAGCTGGACCATGCTGCGCCCACGATTCGGCCCGCCGCCGTCCTTGTTCAACACCACATAGAGCGCGGCGTAGACGTCGCCCTCGGGCCGGGTCAATTTACCCAACAGGTAGCGCTGCTCCTGGTGGTATTCGCGAAACGCCGAGGTATCGATGACCGCATGGTTGAAATTACGCCCACCGCATTGCTCGCGCTCGCACTCGAAACGCATCTCGAAGCCGGCGTCCTGCAAGGCCTGACGGTAATTGCGGTAGACCTCCAGCGGCGTGCGCTCGGGCGGCGCGCGGTAGGTCAGGCGGGTCAGTTTGCCTTCCAGGGTCTGGGTCGCGTCGGGGTTTTTCGCCAGGCCGCCATAGGCCTTGGCCGGGGCGATCAGAAAAGCCTTATCGGTAAACGCCTGAGTCTCCTGGGCGATGATCTCCGCGCCCTCGTAGCGTGGAATCAGCGGGTGATCGCTGCTACCCGGCAGATCCGCCGCCTGCCCGGCAAAGGTCAGCAACATGCCCAGCCCCGCCGCACCGATAGTTCGCATCGTCCGTCTCCATCGGCCCCACCGGCCGTTGTCCGCCCAGGCGGAAGCGCCCGCGCCCGCCAAGGCAACGCTAGCCGGCAACCGCGACCGGTGCCAGAACCACCGCCGAACGGCAATCAGGGCGTGGCCGGCACCACGAAAGCATCGCGACGAAACGCCAGCCAGATGAACACCCCGGCGCCGAGCGCCATCAGCAATGGCAGGGCATGCCCGCTGATCCATTGGCTGGCCGCCCCGGTGACCAACGGGCCGACCAAACAACCCAGCCCCCACAACTGGGCGATATGCGCGTTGGCGCGGACCAGCTCGTCGTCGCGGTAACGCTCGCCGATCAGGATCAGCGACAGGGTGAACAGGCCGCCGGCGCTGGCGCCGAACAACACCAACAGCGGCCAGATCAGCGGCGAATGCAGCAGCAGCGGAATGCCCAGGCTGGAAAGCAGCAACACCACCCCGCAGGCGCGGAACAGATCGCGCCGGGAAACACGATCGGCGAGCAGACCGATCGGCAATTGCAGCGCCGCATCGCCCACCACCACCACGCTGACCATCAGCAGCGCGACGTCCTGGGTAAAACCCTGGCGCAGACCATAAATCGGCAACAGGGTCAGCATCATCGCCTCGAAGGCGGCGAACAGCATTACCGCCCAGGCGATCGCCGGCAGCTTGCGGCAGAACGCCGGCAGACCGCGGCCCGAGGTGCTGTGCGCATCCACCCTGGGCGCGCCGCTGCGGCCGAGGAGGATTAGCGAACCGCCGATCAGCAGGCCGACGCCGGTCCAGAAACCGCTGTCGGTGGCGGTGCCCAGGGCGGTCAGCAGCAGCGGGCCGCACAGTTGGCTCAGCGCGTAACCGGTGCCATACAGCGCCACCAGACGCCCGCGCCATTGCTCCACGGCCAGTTGGTTGATCCAGCTTTCGCCGAGGATAAACACCACGGTCAGCGCCACGCCGATCAGCAGGCGCAACAGCAGCCACACCCCGTAATTCTGCACCAGGGCGAGCAACGCCACAGAGAAGGCGCCCGCCAGTAGACACAGCTGCATCAGCCGGACGGTGCCGAAGTACCCCGCCAGACGGCCGGCCAGCGAGGCGCCGAGCAATACCCCGACCGCCGGCGTCGCGGCCATCACGCCGATGGCGAAGGAGCCGTAGCCCCAGCCCTCCAGGCGCAGCGACACCAGTGGCATGGTCACGCCCAGGGCCAGACCGATGCTGATCACCGCCGCGCAGACCGCGAAATAGGTTTTCCAGTTCAAGCGTCAAGCCTCAAGCCTCAAGCTGCAAGCAACAGCCGCTCTTACTTGCAGCTTGTGGCTTGCAGCTCGGAGCTGCCTTTCAGAGTTTGATCCAGGTGGCCTTCAGCTCGGTGTACTTATCGAACGCGTGCAGCGACTTGTCGCGACCGTTGCCCGACTGCTTGAAGCCGCCGAACGGCGCGGTCATGTCGCCGCCGTCGTACTGGTTGACCCAGACGCTGCCGGCAC
>NZ_CAMPHN010000071.1 GCF_946885885.1 uncultured Pseudomonas sp. | reverse complement strand
GACGATCGTCGAGAAACGCCATGTCGTCCTGGATAAAGGCGCTCATCAGCTCATCGCTTCGGCGCACTGGAAGCAGCAAGCCAGCCGGACGGGTCTCGACCTCATCGTCGATCTGCCGGTAGCCGACGCCGGCGACCAGCTCATGGTTGCGCCAGCGCTGCAACACTTGGTAGTCGAAGCTCCAGACCTGGCGTTTGTCGATCAGGCTGCGGGTTTCCAGGGTGGTGTCGTCGTAATAGAGCTGCAGTTCATGGCTGCGCTCGGTGCTCGGCGAGTAAGCCCAGTCCAGCTTGAGGTTTCCGCCATCGTGGGCCTGGCCGAGCTCGCCGAGGCCGTGGTCCTTGGGCCCGAGATCGCCCTGGTAGAGATCACCCTGGAAAGTCAGGTGGCCCTGCTCCGGCGAATCGCGATCGAGGCGGAAGCCCGATTGGCGCATGCGCGCGCCGTCGTCGCGAAACGCGCGGGAGGTCGGCCCGCTGCCGCTGTCGTCGCGCTCGGTGAACTTGCCGTAGACCCTGGCGGTGGTCTGCTCGTCGATCCGCCAGCCATAGCGCGCCTGGGCCAGACCGCGTTCCTCCAGACCCGCACCCAGCTTGATCTGGCCGCCCAGGGTGTCGCGGCTGTCCTTAGTGATGATATTGATCACCCCGTTCACCGCGTTGGCGCCCCAGGTGGTGCCGCCGGGGCCACGAATCACCTCGATGCGCTCGACGTCCTCCAGCACCACATCCTTCTCTTCCCAGAGCACCCCGGAAAACAGCGGGCTGTAGATGCTGCGGCCGTCGATCATGACCAGCAGCTTGTTGGCCGTACGCGAATTGAAGCCGCGAATGCTGATCGCCCACTTGTTGGCCTCCATTCGGGCCACCTCAACCCCCGGCACATAACGCAACGCCTCGGCGATATGGGTCACGCCCATGCGCCTGATTTCGTCCTGGGTAATCACATAAACCGCGGCGGGCGCGCGGTTCAGCGACTCCGACTTGCGCGACAAGGAGGTAATTTTCAAGGTCATCAGCTCGGCCAGACTGGTGCCCTTGATATCGAGCGCCAGCTGCAGCGGCTCGGCGGCGAGCACGCCGCTCAAACTGGTGCAGAACATCCCTATCAGCAACGGTTTCATGGTTAGTTTCCCTAAGCGTCAGGCTCTCATTGCAAGAGCCAACGATCACCTGAGCGTCTGCCGAGTTCGGCGCTGACCTGCCGATTCGAGGCCACGCGGTACGCGGCGCCGAGGGCTATGCCGGACGAGCAACCCAGAGTTGCCGAGGCAAGCGCAAGCACCACTATCGTTTGAAGAAAAGACCATGGGGGCCGATTTGCCAAGACCCGAAAGGAATCGAGCGACAGACAGATCGGTTATCCAGCAAAATTGCCGGCGGACGGCGCGGATTAAAGGGGTTTGAACACCATCAGCGCATAGATCGCCAACATGGCGGCGAACGCCGGAATCCCTAGCCAGAACCAGGTGCGCGCGTATCGCCAGTAGCGTGCCGGCAACGCCTGCTCGGTCGCCAGCGCAGCCAATGCCAAGGCGCGCATGCGGTACTGCAGCCAGACCACCGGTAACCAGCAAACCCCGGCCAAGGCATACAGCAGCAGGGTCCAGGCGATCCATGGGCTGCTTAGCGAATAGCCGGCGAGATGCAGCATCCACAAACCGGTCAGCGGCTGCAGGATGATCGCAGGGGTGGTGAACAGCCAATCGGCCAACACCACCAGGCGACTCGTGTAGGCGATAACCCGCACTTCGCCGCTGCGGTCGATCATCCATTTGTAGAAGGCGGTGCCGAAACCCACGCCCACCAACACGGTGGCGCTAAGGATATGCAGCCACTTAAGGCTTAGATAAAGCATCAACGTAATCCAACTTGGATATGCAGCCCTTCCAGTTCGGCCAAATACTCGTCGACGCTAAGCAGTCCCATGCAAGGCATGGCGCCGCGTTGTTCGAGGTTGCCAGCAGCCAATTTGCGCGCCAGCGCCACCGCCGCCATGCAGGGGATATTCGGCCCATGGTTGTCGCTGGCGATCAGTTCCCAACACAGGCTCAAGGGCTGGCCATCCGCGCCCTGCCCTTGCAGCTTGACGAACATACCGCTCAGCCGGTCGCCGAATGGCTCCACCAGCACCGCTCCGCGATGCAGCAAGCCGGCCAGGGGCACGCCGCTACGCAGAAGACCGCCGCGCACCAACCAGGACAGCAACCAGGTGCCGAACTGGGTCACGCGCAAGCCCACGCCCGCCGAGAAGCGCACGTTGCGCACGCCCGGATAACGCGCGGGAAACAGCTCGAGATCGGGGATATCGCAGTTGCCCAGCCAACGGCGGCCCAGCGGTGAAGGAAAGTCATGGGCCGCCAGATCCTGCCAACCATAGACGCTGCACCACTGGCCATCGCGCCACTGGCGAAACGGCTTACCGCAATAGTTGAGCACCGCCGCCAGGGTCGACACGCCGGGGGTTTTCTCCGAGGAGCTGATGCCGTGCCAGATGCTATCCAGACGGTTGAAGCGTGGCAGTAACTGATCGATCACCGCGGCGCTCAGGGCCGGTACCGAACTGACGCCGCTGCTGACCAGCACATCGGCCTGGCGCGCCGCCCGATCGAGTACGCCGATGCCGCAGGCGAATTCGCGGGCATCGGCCAGATCGAGGTAATGCGCACCGGCGGCGATAGCGGCCTGCGCCACTCGATAGTCCTGGCCCTGAAAGGGGCCGGCTGTGGAGATCAGCAGATCGGTGCTCAGCGCCCTCAGTCGCTCGGCCAGATCCTGCTGGTTGCCATCCAGCCGCACGGCCTGACAACCAACCTGAGCCGCCAAGCGCTCGGCCTTGGCCAGATCACGCCCGGCGACCCAGACCTGCATGCCGTCGATACTGCATAGGCGGTTGACGATAACGCTACCGAAATTGCCGTAGCCGCCCAGCACCACGACTTTGAAATCCTTATCTGCCACTGCGTTACTTCCTTCTTCAGACGGTTTCCACGTCGGTATTGAACTGGAGTTCGGCCAGGCGTGCGTAGAGCTGGCTGTTGGCGACCAGTTCGGCGTGTTTGCCGATCGCCACCAGCTTGCCCTGCTCGATCACCGCGATGCGGTCGGCGCTTTTCACCGTGGCCAGGCGGTGGGCGATCACCAGGGTGGTGCGCCCCGCCATCAAACGCGGCAGCGCCTGCTGGATCAGGTGTTCGCTCTCGGCATCGAGGGCGCTGGTGGCTTCGTCGAGCAGCAGAATGGGCGCATCCACCAGCAGTGCGCGGGCGATGGCCAAACGCTGACGCTGGCCGCCGGACAAGCCCAGGCCGGCATCGCCCAGGTGGGTCTGGTAACCCTCGGGCAGCTTCAGGATGAACTCGTGGGCATGGGCTGCCTTGGCGGCGGCTTCGACCTCGGCATGGCCGGCGTCGGTGCGGCCGTAGCGGATATTGTCCTCCACCGTACCGAAGAACAGCGCCGGGTTCTGCGACACCAGGGCAAAACAACTGCGCAGCGCCAGCGGATCTAAGCGTTCTATGGGTTGGTCATCGATCAGGATGCTTCCGGCTTGCGGGTCGAAAAAGCGCAGCAGCAGATCGAACAACGTCGACTTACCCGCCCCGGACGGCCCGACCAAAGCCAGGGTTTCGCCGGGCGCGACCTGCAGATCGATGCCATCCACGGCAAAACTGCCGGGCCGCGAGGGGTAAGCGAAACGCAGCCCTTGCAACTCGATGCGCCCCTGCACCGGCCGCGCCAGTTGCAGGCCATCGGCAAAGGGCGCGGTTATTTCGTTACGCGCCTGCAGCAGCTCGCCGATGCGTTCGGCGGCGCCAGCTGCGCGTTGCAACTCGCCGATTACCTCACTGAGGGTGCCGAACGAGCCGCCGACGATCAGGCTGTAGAACACGAAGGCTGCCAGCTCGCCGCCGGAAATCCGCCCGGCGATCACGTCCATGCCGCCGACCCAGAGCATCACCCCCACCGCACCGAGCACCAGCACTATGACCACGGTGATCAGCCAGGCGCGCTGGGCGATGCGTTTGCGCGCGGTGTCGAAAGCCGCCTCGGCGGACAGGCCGAAACGGCGTTTATCCTCGTTCTGGTGGTTGTAGGCCTGCACCGTCTTGATCTGCCCCAGCACCTCGCCGACGTAGCTGCCGACATCGGCGACCCGGTCCTGGCTCTGCCGCGACAGCGCGCGCACCCGCCGGCCGAAAATCAGAATGGGCGCGACCACCAGCGGCAACGCCAGCAGCACGATGCCGCTGAGTTTGGGGTTGGTGACCACCAGCAGCACGCTGCCGCCGATCAGCATGATCACATTGCGCAGCGCCATCGACAGCGAAGAGCCGATCACCGACTGCAACAGCGTGGTATCGGCGGTCAGTCGCGATTGGATTTCCGAGCTGCGGTTGCTTTCGTAAAAACCCGGATGCAGGTCGATCAAATGATCGAACACACGCCTGCGGATATCCGCCACCACCCGTTCGCCGAGCCAGGACACCAGATAAAAGCGGCTGAAGGTGCCGATGGCCAACGCCAGCACCAGGACGAAGAACAGCCCGATCGATTGTTGCAGCGCCTGCGTCGACTGGGTGGCCAAGCCCTGATCGACCAGCAGCTTGATGCCCTGGCCCATGGACAGGGTGATGGCCGCGGTGAATATCAGCGCCAGCAAGGCGCCGACCACGTGCCAGCGGTAGGGCGCGACAAAACGCCAGGCCATACGCAGGGCGGTGCGCTGGCGGGAAGACAGGATCGAAAGCATGGTGAGTCGCCTAGGTTCTGGAAGGGAAAACCGGCACGCTCATGCTAGATGGGGGCTGTTCGGCGCAGATCAAGCCGAACGGCATCAGATGTTACAAAGGCTGGGAGCTGCGCTTTAACCATAGTCCCAAGCTTCTGATAGGGAATACTGTCGGCATTGCCAGGGGAGACTTAGCGCGAGGCTGGCGGCTTGGCGCGGCTGAACTCACAGAAGCGGTTGCGGCCCGCGTTCTTGGCCTGGTACATGGCGGTGTCGGCGTTTCTCACCAGCTCGTCGAGCGTGGCGGCGTCGTTTGGATAGCGCGTGATGCCGATACTCGCAGAGATTTCAGCCTGACCGGCCTTGAGCATGAACGGCCGGCCCAGCTCCGTAAGCATCTTCTGGCATAGCGTTTCGACATAAGGCGGCTGGGTGATGTCGGTAAGGATTACGGTGAATTCGTCGCCGCCCAGGCGCGCCGCCAAATCGGTGTCGCGCACGCAGCTGCTGATGCGCTGCCCGACCTGCTGCAGCAATTCGTCGCCGGCCGCGTGGCCCAGACGGTCGTTGACCTCCTTGAAGTCGTCCAGGTCGATGAACAGCAGCGCCAACGGCAGGCCGGTGCGCGCCGAATGCCGCAGTTCCAGCTCCAGGCGTTCGCGAAACAGACTGCGGTTGGGCAAGTCGGTCAGCGGGTCATAGTTGGCGCTGTGTCGTACGCGCTCCTCGGACGCCTTGCGCTTGCTGATATCGCGTGCGGTGCCGGCCACCGCCTCGCATTGGCCGTGTGGATCGAACACCGGCACCAGCAGGTATTCGTAGGTGCGCCGTTTGCCTGCCTCGTCGCCGAACGACAGCTCGCCACGGTCATTGATGCCGGCATCGAAGACATGGCGCACATGCAGTTCCACTTCCGGGGCGAACGGTGCGCACAACTGATAGAAATTGGCGCCGCTCATGTCGCCCGCACTCTTGCCGAAGCACTTGGCCGAGGTCAGATTGGCATACAGGATGGCGCCGTCCACGCCGACAATCAGGTTGAGGTCGGGCGAGGCCGATAGCAAGGCGTCGAACAGCCGGGCCTGACGGTCTCGCAGCGCCGAATAGCGGGCCAACGATACGGTCAAGGCCTGGTCGACCGCTTCGTTGAAGCGTGTCACCTCATCGAGCGCGTTGGGCTCGAAGTCCTTACGTTGGCCCCACAGGCGCAACACAGAGGCGCGCAGGGCGCGAAACTCGGCCATCGCGTCGTTAACGCTAAAGCCTTCGGCCACACGCAATGAAGCATGCTGCTCGGCCTGGCTGTCGTCCTTCTGACGCGGCCCCTTGCCTCGCGACTTTTCATGCTGCTGGGTTGGCGTCTGGGTCTTTTCGATATCGTCAGCGATCGCTTCGAGAATGCCAGACGCATGATCGCGCAACTGATCCGGCTCGAAGTAACGCGCCGCCGGAATTTGACTCGCGAATTGGGCCCATTCATCGACAATCAGGTCCATGCTCGACCGTATAAAGTCGCTGAGTTTCATTTTTCAGATACCCGCCAGCCGTTCTTGAAAAATTTCAGACCCGCTCTAAATCGGTATGTTCAGGGCGCATTAGTAGACTCCGACAGCATACCAAGGACGCCTACTGTTAGCTCCTGCGAATTGACCGTCGAGCTGGCTGATGCCGACCCTCAGGATTCGGGAAAGCGGTAATGACCGGTGATGCTGAAGCCGAAGAGGATGTCCTCTTCCCGGGTACCGCGACCGATATTGTGCAGCACCAGCGGCACGCCGTTGTCCGCGCGCCTGTCGCTGACGATGCCGATATGAGTCAGGCCGCGCCCCAGATCCCAGGTGACGATATCGCCGGGGCGATAGGCGCCTGCATCCTGGCTGAGCGGCAACGCCCAGCCCTGGCGCTTGAACCAGGTCATCAGGTTGGGCACGCGGCGGTGGTCGATATTGCTGTCCGGGCGGCTCAGTCCCCAGTGCCCCGGGTACAGATTGAAATGCGCACGCATATCGCGGTGCACCGCCTCCTGCAAGTCCAGGCCCTGCTGGCGTAGCGCACGGATCAGCACATCGGTGCAGACGCCGGTACTCAGCGGCACATCGCCGCCCGGATAGCTCAAACGGCGGTAAGCAGGATCGTAGGACAGCGTCACCCCGACCTGCTCGCGGGCGGCGGTCACCAGCGCCTCGGGTTGCAACGCACTGGCTTCGAAGGCCAGTAGCCAAGCCAAGATCACACTAAGCCATACACGCATGGAGCCGCTCCTTTGGCACGGTTGTAGGGCGTACATGGCGAAGCCTTGTACACCGCTGCGGTTCGTTTGGCGGACAAGCCTTCGACATGTCCCGCCCTACAGTTCATCCGGGGCGCCGCTCGCCTTGCCTCAAAACCGGCAGGGACAGCTACTTGCCCACGGGGTACAGCAGCTCTTCCTTATAACCAGCCCATACCCGCACCACATCGGGAAAGTCATCGTCCAACCGCACATCGCCGCTATCGACCAGCAGGGGGCGGCCTTCCAGGGTGGCGAGTTTGCGCTTGGTGGCCACCACCCGCAGGTTGCCGAGGCCGATGGCGCGCAATGCCCGCGGGCTGATCTGCTGATTGCCGCGGCCGATAATATGGCCCTGGCCGCCGATGGCGGTGACCAGCAGGCGTGCGGGGTGACCGTCGACCAATGCGAATAGCTGCACCTCGCTGACGTCATGGGCGATGACCTCGCCGTTCTCGATCACATCGACGCCGAGCAAGGTGGTTTGCAGCCCGAGGTTTTCCGCCAGTCCGTGCAGCGTCGAACCGGGGCCGAAGACGTAGCGCACATCGCGGTCCCAATTGCTCTCCAGCCAGGCGGCGAGGTCAGCCAGCACCAACTCTTCGGACTCCACGCCGCCCTGCTTGACCTGCTGCAGGTAGCCGCCCTCTTCCGGCACGGTCAGTTCGCCGTACCAGCGCGCCGTCACCTTGCCCTCGCGCAGAGCGGCTTCGTCGATATCGCGCACCTCGCCGCTGGCCAGACGCACCAAACCGCCCTCGATCAGGCGTCGGGTCAATTCGCCGGCCGCACGCGGGTTGATCGCATAGACCCCGGATTGAATCTTCACCCCCGCGGGAATACCCAGCACCGGCTGACCCTCGCGCACCGCGCTGCAGATGTCCCGCGCGGTACCGTCGCCGCCGGCGAACAGAATCAACGCCACACCGGCATCCTGTAGCGCCTCGACCGCTGCGCGGGTATCCGCGGCGCTGCTGGGGCCCTCGTGCAATTGGCCGAGCACCTGGTGGGCGAAGCCCATGTCGGCCAACAGATCCGCGCCCATGGGGCCGGGAAAGGTCAGAAAATGCAGCCCGTCCTTGATCGGCAACAAGCACTCCAGGGCCGTGCGCGTACGGGCGGCGGCCTGCGGCTCTATACCCAACGCCAGCGCCTGCTGCGCGACGCCATCGCTGCCTTTGAAACCAGCCGGGCCACCCAGGCCGGCCAAGGGATTGACGATCAACCCCAGGTGAAACCGCGACATAACCACCTCGTTACCGTTGCGCTTCGCGCAGGCGACGCATGTACTTTCCGCTCCGTTTGCGTCGTCTACGTCTGTCACAGCGTTTTCATCTACTGCCAATAAGCTACGCGAACCAACCGATCAGGAGACCGACCATGAGCCTGCATGAGCAAACCCACGAACCTCGCGTTATCCCGATGCCATCCCAGCATCCGATCGGCGGCGCGATTATCGATGAGCAAGGCCGCGAAATCCCGATTACCGAACAGATGATCCAGCACGCCTGCCGCGAACTGGAAAACAGCCGCAGCAGCCTCGCCAAGCACGGTTGAGCCTGGCGCTATTGCAAGCCCGGACGCTGCCAAGCGCCCGGGCTTTTTCTTGTCTGCAGAGTTTGCTGCCAATCGCGGCCAAGGCCGCTCCTACGCTAGGCATACCGGTAGATCGTATGTCTACCGGTATGCCACCTCGTAGGGTGGATGACGCTCTATCCATCCACCAATAGCGATGGTGGATGAAAACAGCATCATCCACCCTACCCAACTACGGATCTGCCAATCGCGGCCAAGGCCGCTCCTACGGTAGGCGTGCCGATTTGTAGCCCGGATCGCGCCTCTGCAGCGTTGCCCCCAAAGCCTGAATGACCCGCAATAGCGCCGGCGGCACCTCGCCTTGCACGGCCACGCGCAAGCCGTCGATCTCCCGGCGCATGGGGTAATGCTTGCGCTGCGCGTCGAAGGCCAGGCGCCGACTCGATTCGTCGCCGTGCAAGCTGCGGCGAAAATCCGCATCGTCGCGGCGCGGGTCGTATACCGCGCGGCACAGCGTGGCCAGGGCCCAGGCCGGGTCGGCCGCAGCGGCGAGGCTCAAGGCGCCGAGCCAGGGCGCGGGCATCAGGGCTTCCAGGGTCTGGGTCTCGGCGCAACCCAGGTACCGGCAAAGGGCCTGGTAGATCTGCGCGGTACCTCGCAGCTTGCCGTCCAGGCTGTAGCCGGCGATATGCGGAGTGGCGATGCGGCATAAGCCGGCCAATGCGACATCGACCTGCGGCTCGCCTTCCCAGACATCCAGCACCACACGCAGATCCTCGCGTTGCCCGAGCAATTCGCGCAGCGCCGCGTTGGCCACCACCGCGCCGCGGCTGGCGTTGATCAGCCAGGCGCCGGTTTTCAGTTGCGCCAAGCGCGCGGCATCGAACAGATGATGGGTCGGATGGGCGCCCTCGCGGTCGAGCGGCGTATGCAGGCTGATCACATCGCATTCGGCGATCAGTTGTTCCAGAGCGACGAAGTCGCCACCCTCGGCCGCCTGGCGTGGCGGATCGCAGACCAACACGCGCCAGCCCAGCCCCCGCAGCACCTCGAGCAAACGCCCACCGACCTGGCCGGCGCCGACGATGCCGTAGGTGCGCGACGACAGATCGACGCCCTGCTCCTCGGCCAGCACCAGCAGGCTGCCCAGCACATAGTCGACCACCCCGCGGGCGTTGCAGCCGGGGGCGCTGGACCAGGCGATCGCGGCCTGCTGAAAATACTCGAGATCAAGGTGGTCGGTGCCGATCGTGCAGGTGCCGACGAACTTGACCGGCGACCCGTGCAGCAGCGCGCGGTCGACTCTGGTCACCGAGCGCACCAGCAACAATTCGGCATCGGTCACCGCCGCCCGGTCGATCGCGCGACCGGGCAGGCGGCGAATCTCGCCGAAACCAGCGAAAAACTCATCGAGCAGGGGAATATTTTCGTCGGCGACTATGCGCATATCAGGCTCCACAATTCAGCGCGCTATTCTAACCAGCTGGCCGCCCGACGTCGCCTTAACAGACTGTTGAGAAACTGCCTGCATGGGAACG
Organism: uncultured Pseudomonas sp.; assembly: GCF_946885885.1. The sequence continues at coordinate 11,101 of NZ_CAMPHN010000071.1, read as the reverse complement.
CCGCGCCCCTTTCCTGACCGAGGCGTCAGCGCGTAGACTGCGCGGCCCTCCCATACGCTCAGCGAACGTTTGTCATGCCTGCCGAAACCCGACCGAGGCGCATCTGGACCGAACTGCGCGGCCTGTTGCTGCTGGCCACGCCGATTATGGTCGCGCAGCTGGCGCACACCGCCATGGGTTTCGTCGACACCGTGATGGCCGGCCGCGTCAGCCCGCGGGACCTGGCAGCCGTGGCCCTGGGCAATTCGATCTGGGTGCCGGTATTTCTGTTGATGACCGGCGTGCTCCTGGCCACCACGCCGAAGGTCGCGCAACATTTCGGCGCCGGCCGCCAAGCGGAAATCGGCGCCCTGGTGCGCCAGGCCCTGTGGCTTTCGCTGGCCGTCGGCCTGGCGGCGGCGACCTTGCTGTGGAACGCCGAGATCGTTCTGCGCCTGATGGACGTCGAGCCCGGGCTGATCGCCCCCACCATGGGTTATTTGCAAGCGGTCGCCTGCGGTTTTCCGGCGGTGGCGCTGTACCACGTGCTGCGTTGCTTTAGCGATGGCCTCAGCCATACCCGGCCGAGCATGGTGCTGGGGCTGCTCGGCTTGCTGCTGAACATTCCGGCCAACTACGTGTTCATCTACGGCAAATTCGGCCTGCCGGCCATGGGTGGGGTCGGCTGCGGCTGGGCCACGGCGCTGGTGATGGTCTTCATGCTGTTGGGCATGTCGTGGTGGGTGAAGTGGGCGCCTTTCTATAAACCGAGCCAGCTGTTCAGCCGCTTCGAGTGGCCGCAGTGGCAGGCGATCCGCCGCCTGCTGGAGATCGGCGTGCCCATGGGCATCGCGGTATTCGCCGAGGTGAGCATCTTCTCGGTGATCGCCCTGCTGATCGGCGGCCTCGGCGCCAGCGTGGTCGCCGGCCACCAGATCGCCCTGAACTTCACCTCCATGGTATTTATGATCCCCTATTCCCTCGGCATGGCCGCCACCGTGCGGGTGGGCCAGGCCCTCGGCCGTGGCCAGCCGCGCGAAGCGCGCTTCGCCGCCGCCGTGAGCATGGGCGCGGCCCTGGGTTACGCCTGCCTGTCGGCCAGCGCGATGTTGCTGCTGCGCGAGCAGATCGCGCAGATATACAGCCCGGACCCGACGGTGATCGCCATCGCCGCCAGCCTGATCGTGCTGGCCGCGTTCTTTCAATTCTCCGACGCGGTGCAGGTCACCGCGGCCGGTGCCCTGCGCGGTTACCAGGACACCCGCATGACCATGATTCTGACCCTGTTCGCCTACTGGGGCGTCGGCCTGCCGGTGGGTTACGCCCTCGGCTTGTCCTCCCTGCTCGGCGAGCCCAGCGGCCCGCGCGGCCTGTGGCAAGGCCTGATCGTCGGCCTCAGCGTTGCCGCGATCATGCTCGCTATTCGTCTCGCCGGCTGCGCGCGCCGACGCATTCGGGCGGCGCAGACGCCCTGACCGATCGGCTGCGACGCGCCTCGATTCGCGGTATACCTGCTTTGCTCAGCCGCCCCAGGAACCTGTCGCTGTGGAATGCTCATCGTGACTTTCGTGCGTTGCCTTGTCCTCCTCATAAGTCTGGCGCTCTGCGCCTGCGCGCCGGGCGAAGACGGCCTGGTGCTGCAAGCGGATTATCTGCAACGCATCGACAGGGCGCTCGATGGCGAAGCGCTCGACGGCGTCGAGATCCTGGCCTTCGACAAGGCCCAGCTGACCCGCTATCGCATGCCGCCGCGGCGTGAGCGCCTGCAACCGATCGCCGAGGTCCGTATCGGTCTGCTCGATCTGTTGATCGACGTGCGCCGCTGTCCCGAGCTGCAACAGCAGATCAGCCAACGCAACAGCATTCTTGGCAAACAATTGGTGTCCAGCCGTCGCCTGGCTTACGAAGGCGATCTGTTGCGCGCCATCGAAGCCTGCCTGCCGCGCCTGGCCAAGGAGCGCGATCAGGAACTGCGCGCGACCCTCGGCGAGCTGGCGGTGGAAAAACGCAAGCAACTGCCGCGGGTATTCTGGAATGCCCTGAACGGTAGCGCCGAGGTCGAGCGCTACCTGCATTTCGCTGAACAGGCGCTGCCGGTCGACGCGGCCGAAGACAATGCCGCACTGGATGCCCTGGCGCAGTTGGCCGATCTGGCCCATGCCCTGCCGCAACGCCTGCCGCCACCGGCCGGCGAACTCGACCCACTGTTCTTCGCCCTGCATGCCAGCGAGCAGGGCGGCCAATTGATCGCCAGCCTGGCCAGCCTGAGCCACACCCTGAACCAAGGCAGCGAGCTGCTGGAAAGCCGCCAACGGCAACGCCCGATTTGCCCACTGGGGCAAGCGACGCCGCGCGGGCGTATTCTGCAGAATATATTCGTCAAGTATTACGCTGGCGCCCTGCAACCCTATCTGGCCGAGATCGACCAACGCGGTCAACGCTGGAGCCGCAGCCTGCGCCAGCTCGCCGCCGCCGAGGAAATCCCACCGGCGATGCGCGAGTATCTGAGTAACCTGGCGGGCGCCGAGTCGTCGCTATGGGCTGATTTCCAGCAGGCCACCGCGCGGCATGTGCGTGCCTGGCAAACCACCCTGAAAAGCTGCGGCCTGGCGCCCGGTCAGGCGGGGTGGGAAAGCGATACGGTCGGGCATTAAGTCCCCTCTCCCTCCGGAAGAGGGCTATGGCCTATTGCCTTCTTTAACTAACCAATTGATCTATAAGATAAAACCAATCAATTCACGTAGGGTGGGTTAGCCGCCTGTTGCGTTTGTCGGTCGTCTTGCTGTGCCTGGTGCGGCGTAACCCACCATCGGCGCAACGCCATCCATCGCTTGGTGGGTTACGCGGCGCACGACCTTCATCTGCGCCTGAAGGGCCGGTATTCGGCGCCGCTAACCCACCCTACGGGAGCGGTGCCCGGGTCAATCCGCCTTCTTGCGGATCAGGTACAGATAGGTGCCGTTGTCTTCCGCCTGTTCGACCAGCTCATGGCCGAGAAATACGCAGAATTTGGGGATATCGCGACGGGTCGAAGGATCGGTGGCGATCACCTTGAGCAGCCCGCCGGCCGGCAGGTCGCGCACCTTGTTGTGTAGCATCATCACCGGCTCGGGGCAGTTCAGCCCGCTGGCATCGAGGGTGTCGTCGAGAATGGCGTTGGATTGCAAAGACATCGGCTGGCTCCAGAAACAGGCGGCTATTCTCGCGCAAAGCCGGGGTGAAGGTCATCTTTACCGTTGCCCCCCGGCGCCAACCCGTAGCCCGGATGAAATCCGGGGGAATGTATCGCCGCACAGTCCGCTCCCGGATTGCATCCGGGCTGCCGAAGCAGCTGATCACTCCCACATGGACGGTTCGATGAGGGAACGATCAAAGTCACCCAATCGTAGCCCGGGTTGAGCGAAGCGATACCCGGGTATCGGCGCCCTGGGTATCGCTGCGCTCAACCCAGGCTACGTGCTGGTCGGCAGCACCTACCCTCTCCCGGATGATCGTTCCTCACGTCGAGGCGTCGAACCGTCCACGTGGGAATGCAGTTGGCGACGCTCCGCGTCGCAGCCCCGTAGCCCGGATGAAATCCGGGGAATATATCGCCGCGCAAAACGCTCCCGGATTGCATCCGGGCTACCAAAGCTGCCGCTGGCTATTTACTTAACCGGCGCAGGTGGCAAGTCACTTCTTCGCGGTCGTGATAGAGCTGTTTGCAGGCGATCGAGACCTTGATCTTGCGCGCGGCGAAGCCGTCTTCGAGGCGCTGCAGCAGGCGGCGCACTTCGGCGTAGCGCTGCTTCATCGGCAGTTTCAGGTTGACCACGGCCTCGCGGCACAGGCCTTCGCCGATCCAGGTTTCCAGCAGGGCGGCGTTGCGTGCGGGCTTTTCGACGATGTCGCAGACCATCCAGTCCACCGCTTGCTTGGGCTTGTAGGTAAAGCCGTCGACCATCAAGTGCTGCACCAGGCCGGTGTCCATCAGGCTTTCGGCCATGGGGCCGTTGTCGATGGCGGTGACCAGCATGCCGCGTTTGACCAACTGATAGGTCCAGCCGCCCGGCGCGGCGCCCAGGTCGACGCCGGTCATCTCGTCCGACAGGCGCTCGTCCCATTGCTCGCGCGGGATAAAGGTGTGCCAGGCTTCTTCCAGCTTGAGGGTCGAGCGGCTCGGCGCCTCGCGGGGGAACTTTAGGCGCGGGATACCCATGGGCCAGAGCGCCGAGTTGTGTGGTTCGGCCATGCCGAGGAAGACTTCGCGGCCGCTCTTGAAGGTCAGCAGCAGGCGCGGCTTCTGCCCATCGTCCACCAATTTTCCGGCCTTGCTCAGGGCCTTGCGTAGCGGCGCTTCGAACTTCTTGCAGAAATTCGACAGTTCCTTGCCGTCGTTGGTGTCCAGCACCTCGAGCCACAGGCTGCCGAATACCGGCAAGTCAGCCAACTGGGACAGCAACACGCTGATGCGGTCCTGTTCCGGCAACTCGACAAACATCCCACGGGCCCACTGCCGGGGGAAGATCAACTGGCTAAAGCGCAAGCCGCGCATCAGCCGTTCGGCGCCATCCGCCTCGCTGCAGACAAATTCGGCGCAGGCGCTGGCGGGTTTGCTCTTGGCGTAGCCGGCGACATCCAGGCGCGCGGCGTGCTCGGCGATCTCCGCACAAACCTCGTTCTCGAAACCGGGGCGGCAGTGCAGTAGCAAAGTATTCATCGGGGGCTCTCCTCAAGGCGCGCATCATAGCCGAGTCGGGAACCCGAAGCGCCAGGGACCTGTCCAGTTTAAAGACCCCTGCTCGCGCCGGCCGCCGCTTTTCCCGCGGCGCTACGTCGCCTCGAACCGCCGATAGAACCGACCTGCCGCCTGCCGGTGAATGGCGAGCCCCGCCAAGCGGAGCTAGGGTGAAAGTTCTGCAGTAATCAATCCGGTTTACCTGCCGGCAAGCCCTAGGAGATGCGTAATGCCTTCCTTAGACAGCCTGAAATGCCGCCGCAGCCTCGATATAGACGGCCAGACCTACCACTACTTCAGCCTGCCCGAAGCCGCCAAGTCGCTCGGCGATCTCGATCGGTTACCGATGTCGCTGAAAGTGTTGCTGGAAAATCTGCTGCGTTGGGAGGATGGCAAAACCGTCACCGGCACCGACCTGCAAGCCATGGCCGATTGGCTGCACACGCGCAGTTCAGAGCGCGAGATCCAATACCGTCCGGCCCGCGTGCTGATGCAGGACTTCACCGGCGTGCCGGCGGTGGTCGATCTCGCGGCGATGCGCGACGCCATGGCCAAAGCCGGCGGCGACCCGCAGAAGATCAATCCGCTGTCCCCCGTCGACCTGGTGATCGACCACTCGGTGATGGTCGATAAGTTCGCCAGCGCCGCGGCATTCGCGGAAAACGTCGCCCTGGAAGTCCAACGTAACGGCGAGCGCTATGCCTTTCTGCGCTGGGGCCAACAGGCCTTCGACAACTTCAGGGTGGTGCCGCCGGGCACCGGCATCTGCCATCAGGTCAACCTGGAATACCTCGGCCGCACGGTTTGGTCCAAGGAAGAAGACGGGCTCAGCTACGCCTTCCCCGACACCCTGGTCGGCACCGACTCGCACACCACCATGATCAACGGCCTCGGCGTGCTCGGCTGGGGCGTCGGCGGCATCGAGGCGGAGGCGGCGATGCTCGGCCAGCCGGTGTCGATGCTGATCCCCGAGGTGGTCGGCTTCAAGCTCACCGGCAAGCTGCGCGAAGGCATCACCGCCACCGACCTGGTGCTGACCGTCACGCAGATGCTGCGCGGCAAGGGCGTGGTCGGCAAATTCGTCGAATTCTATGGCGACGGCCTCGCCGATCTACCCCTGGCCGATCGCGCGACCATCGCCAATATGGCCCCGGAATACGGCGCCACCTGCGGTTTCTTCCCGGTCGATGCCATCACCCTCGGCTATCTGCGCCTGTCCGGCCGGCCCGAGTCGACGGTGAAACTGGTCGAAGCCTACTGCAAGACCCAGGGGCTCTGGCGCGAGCAGGGCCAGGAGCCATGGTTCAGCGACCAGTTGACACTGGATATGGGCAGCGTCGAAGCGTCGCTGGCCGGGCCGAAACGCCCCCAGGACCGCGTCGCCCTGCCCCAGGTGAAACAGACTTTCGACGACTTCGTCGGCCTGCACCTGAAACCGACCGCCAAGGAAGAAGGCCGCATGCTCAGCGAAGGCGGTGGCGGCACCGCCATCGGCAGCGACGAACGGTGTGGCGAGTACGAATACCAGGGCCAGACTTATCAGCTGAGAAACGGCGCGGTGGTGATCGCCGCCATCACCTCCTGCACCAACACCTCCAACCCGAGCGTGATGATGGCGGCCGGCTTGCTGGCGAAGAAGGCCTGCGAGAAAGGCTTGCAGCGCAAACCCTGGGTCAAGAGTTCCCTGGCGCCGGGTTCCAAGGTGGTCACCGATTACTTCAAAGCCGCGGGCCTGACCCCATACCTCGACCAACTGGGTTTCGACTTGGTCGGCTATGGCTGCACCACCTGCATCGGCAATTCAGGGCCGCTGCTCAAGCCCATCGAGCAGGCGATCCAGCAGCACGATCTGACGGTGGCCTCGGTGCTCTCCGGCAACCGCAACTTCGAAGGCCGCGTGCACCCGCTGGTGAAAACCAACTGGCTGGCCTCGCCGCCCCTGGTGGTGGCTTACGCCCTGGCCGGCAGCGTGCGCCTGGACCTCAGCAAAGAGCCGCTGGGCGTCGGCAAGAACGGCGAGCCGGTGTACCTGCGCGATATCTGGCCGACCCAGGTGGAAATCGCCGAGGCGATCCAGAAGGTCGATACCGCGATGTTTCATAAGGAATATGCCGAGGTGTTCGCCGGCGACGAGCATTGGCAAGCGATTCAGGTGCCGCACACCGACACCTATGCCTGGCAGGCAGACTCCACCTACATCCAGCACCCGCCGTTCTTCGAAGCGATCGCCGAGGCGCCGCCGCATATCGGCGACATCCATCACGCGCGCATCCTCGCCCTGCTCGGCGACTCGGTCACCACCGACCACATTTCCCCCGCCGGCAATATCAAGGCCGACAGCCCGGCCGGCCGCTACCTGAGCGAACAAAGCGTCGCCCAACAGGACTTCAATTCCTACGGCGCGCGCCGCGGCAACCATCATGTGATGATGCGCGGCACCTTCGCCAATATCCGCATCCGCAATGAAATGCTCGGCGGCGAAGAAGGCGGCATCACCCTGCACGTGCCCAGCGGCGAGAAGCTGTCGATCTACGACGCCGCCATGCGCTACCAGGAACAAGGCACGCCCCTGATGGTGATCGCCGGCAAGGAATACGGCACCGGTTCGAGCCGCGACTGGGCGGCCAAGGGCACCAACCTGCTCGGCATCAAGGCGGTGCTCGCCGAGAGTTTCGAACGCATCCACCGCTCCAACCTGGTCGGCATGGGCGTGCTGCCGTTGCAGTTCGACCCCGGACAAAACCGCAAAACCCTGGGGCTAACCGGCAAGGAATGCATCAACATCTACGGCCTCGATGGTGTCGAACCGCACCCGCAGATGAAGCTGATGCTGGAGATAATCCGCGAGGACGACAGCCGGGAAAATATCGAGGTGCTATGTCGCATCGACACCCTCAACGAAGTGGAATACTTCAAGGCCGGCGGCATTCTGCATTATGTGCTGCGCCAGTTGATCGAAGCGTCCTGATGTCGCTGAACAGCTCATTTCAGGGCGGTGGCAGCGCAATGCACGGGACCTAGAATCGACTAAAGTACAGAGCAGCTTTCGCGACTCAACTTCGGGCTTAAGCGGTCGATTACCTGGCATCGACCATAGGACATATCTCAATGCGCAATAATCAGCCGATCACCCAACGCGAGAGAACCTTCCCGGCTCAACAGCGCCTGATCTCCACCACCGACACCAAGGGGCAGATCACTTACTGCAACGACGCCTTCGTCGAAATCAGCGGCTATGGCCGAGACGAGTTGATCGGCTCGCCCCATAACATCGTGCGTCACCCGGATGTACCGCCCGCCGTGTTCCAGCACATGTGGGAGACCCTGAAAAAGGGCAAGCCGTGGATGGGCATCGTCAAGAACCGCTGCAAGAATGGCGACCATTACTGGGTCAACGCCTATGCCACCCCGGTATTGGAAAACAATCAGTTGGTCGGCTACGAATCCGTACGCACCAAACCCAGCGCCGAGCAGATACGTCGCGCCGAGGCGCTGTATCGGCGGATCAATAGCGGAAAATCCGCGGTCCCGAGCAGCGAACGTTGGTTGCCGGTACTGCAGAACTGGCTGCCGTTCATTCTGGTCAGCCAGGTCGGTTTTCTGGTCGGCGCCTGGCTCGACAGCTCCTGGGGCTTCCTGCTTGCCGCCTTCCTGTCGATTCCACTCGGCCTGGCCGGGCTGGCGTGGCAGAACCGTGGGATCAAGCGCCTGCTGCAACTGGCCGAACAAGCCACCTCGGACCCGTTGATCGCTCAGATGTACACCGACAGCAGCGGCGACCAGGCGCGCCTGGAACTGGCCATGCTCAGCCAGGACGCGCGCTTGAAAACCTGCCTCACACGCTTGCAGGACACCGCCGAACAGCTCGCCAAGCAGGCGCAGAAGGCAGATGCCCTGGCCCACAGCAGCTCGGCCGGCCTGGATCGTCAACGTCAGGAAACCGAGCAGGTCGCCACCGCCGTCAACGAAATGGCCGCCACCACCCTGGAAGTGGCCAGCAATGTCGCCCGTACCGCCATCGCCACCCAGGAAGCCAACCGCTTGACCGACCAAGGCCGCAGCATCGCCGCGGAAACCCGCGAAGCCATTCAACGCCTGTCGCTCTCGGTCGGCGATACCGGCGAAACCGTCACCCGCCTAGCCCAGGACAGCAATGAAATCGGCGGCGTGGTCGATGTGATCAAAGGCATTGCCGATCAAACCAACCTGCTCGCGTTGAACGCTGCGATCGAAGCCGCACGCGCCGGCGAAATGGGCCGCGGCTTCGCCGTGGTGGCCGACGAAGTGCGTTCGCTGGCGCAGCGCACCGCCGAATCCACCGGACAGATCCACCAACTGATCGCCAAACTGCAACGTACGGCCGAAGAAGCGGTGATGGCCATGGAGATCGGCCGCAAGCAGGCCGACGACGGCGTCGAGCGCGTGCAACAAGCCGATCAGGCCCTGGCCGGGATCAGCGATGCGGTGGCCAATATCTCCAATATGGCCGACCAGATCGCCGCCGCGGCGGAGGAACAAAGCTCGGTGGCCGACGAAATCAACCGCAATATCACCAACATCGCCCAACTGGCGGAAAAAACCGCGGACGAAGCGCACAGCAGCGCCGAACTCAGCAAAGGCCTCACCGCCACCGCCAAAGGCCAATACGCCTTGGTCGAGCGGTTCAATCGTTAAACGACAACGGGCGCGCCCATTCGCGGCGCATCCACCTTTTCAGCCATGCGCTAGCGCAGCGGTACACTTCGCTCAGCGTTCTGCCAGCTCAGGTCATCCATGCCAGCCAAGCTGCTATTCCTCCCCGGCGCCTCCGGCAATACGCAGTTCTGGCTGCCGGTGGCGCAACGACTCGCTCACCCCGCCGAGAAAGTCCATATCGGCTGGCCGGGCTTCGGTTCCACGCCGGCGGATACGAAGGTTCAAGGGTTCGACGACCTGCTGGCGCTGGTATTGGCGCAGATCCACACGCCGACCGCGCTGATCGCGCAATCCATGGGCGGGGTCATCGCGGTATTGGCCGCGTTGGAAAAGCCGCAACTGGTCACTCATCTGGTGCTTACGGTCACCTCTGGCGGCATGGATATGGCGGGCCTCGGCGCAGAAGACTGGCGCCCGGCGTTCTTCGATGCCAACCCGGCACTACCCCGCTGGTTCGCCGCTTACCACGAAGACCTGACACCCAAGCTCGCCACGCTGCGTATCCCCACGTTGTTACTGTGGGGCGATGCCGACCCGATCAGCCCGGTCGCGGTGGGTCGGCGTCTGGCGGCGCTGCTGCCCTGTGCGCAGTTGCAGGTCTTCCCTGGCGGGGATCACAACCTCGGCAATACCTTCGCCTGTGACATTGCGCCCTTGATCGATAAACACCTTGCACAGCAATTGCCTGATCGGGCGGGATAACCATCAGCGAGAGGTGACGCCAAGCCATCGATCGACTTCTCACCGCTACGACTTGGGGAGTTCGGTATGAACAAAATCAACCTGCAAGAGAAGTTCGAGTTAGTCGAGGGTTACTGGTCGCCAAAGATAGTCGGCGAACTCAATGACCAATACGTAAAGCTGGCGAAATTCAAAGGCGAAATGGTTTGGCACGCCCATGCCAATGAAGACGAGTTCTTTCAAGTGATCAAGGGCACTATCGTCATTCACCTGCGGGACAAACGCATCACGCTGCATGAGGGCGAATGCTTCATAGTGCCCAAAGGAGTCGAGCACAAGCCTGAAGCCGCAGAAGAAGCCCATGTGATGATGTTCGAGCCCAAGGCGACGCAACATACTGGCGCCACCGAGAGCGACCTGACCGTCGCCATAGATAACCAGCACTGGATATAGCCGCTGCCGCCCAGGCATTTCTGTACAGGGAGCGTTTCATGTACCACGCCGTAATTCGCTTAATCGTCAAAAATCTATTTCGCGCACTCAACAAAGGCGACTATGAGCCGATCCTTGCGGGACTGGCTCCTCGGTTCGAGCATTGGTTCGTCGGCACACACGCCTTATCCGGCTTGCGCACCAGCATGCCGACCACCAGAGCCTGGTATGAGCGCCTGTTCAAAATCTTCCCCAATATAAAATTCGATATACGCAACATCGCCGTGAGCGGTTGGCCGTGGAATACCCTGGTCGCAGTCGAATGGACCGACAGCTATACCCTGCTGAATGACGAAAAACGTTCGAACTGCGGCGTGCATATGATCCGCCTGGTCTGGGGAAAAGGTGTTTCGGTGCATATTTACTGCGATACCAAGCTGCTGCTGGAAAACCTCGCGATTCAGAAAGCCGGCGGCATCGGCGAGGCGTCCTATGCGCCTTTGATCGATTAGCAGGTTTCAAGAAAAAGTTAAATCGCCTGCCTTACCGCCTGCAAACTGCCTCCGCCACGCGCCATAACTGGACACAGCATGTCGA
>NZ_CAMPHN010000070.1 GCF_946885885.1 uncultured Pseudomonas sp. | reverse complement strand
GGATTACCGAGGCGAGCCATCACTCGGATAACCACAGTGGTTGGTTCTTCATGCGCCATGAGATCCGCGCCGACTCCTTGCCTTTCAATCTGCAGGAGTTCCGCCAAGCGTTCGCCCCGATTGCCCGTGAGTTCTCCATGGATTGGCGGGTCACCGATTCGGCGCAGAAAAAACGTGTGGTGTTGATGGCCAGCCGCGAATCCCACTGCCTCGCCGACTTGCTGCACCGCTGGCACAGCGATGAGTTGGATTGCGACATTCCCTGCGTGATTTCCAACCATAACGATTTACGCAGCATGGTCGAATGGCACGGTATTCCTTATTGCCATGTCGCGGTGGATCCCAAGAACAAGCAGGCCGCATTCGACGAGGTGGAGCGCTTGATCGAGGTCCATCAAGCGGATGCCATAGTGCTGGCGCGTTATATGCAGATACTTCCACCGCAACTATGCAAATCGTTCGCCCAGCGAATCATCAATATCCACCACAGCTTCCTGCCGTCGTTCGTGGGGGCCAAGCCGTATCACCAGGCATCGCTGCGTGGGGTCAAACTGATCGGCGCCACTTCGCACTATGTCACCGAAGAATTGGACGCCGGGCCGATCATCGAGCAGGACGTGGTGCGGGTCAGTCATCGCGATAGCATCGAGGAAATGGTGCGCTTGGGTAAGGATGTAGAAAAAATGGTGCTGGCCCGCGGTTTACGCTATCACTTAGAAGACAGGGTGCTGGTGCACGACAACAAGACGGTGGTGTTCGACTGAGTCTGGGTTGTGAACCGGTCTAGTGCATGACACAGGAGTTCGACAATGCTCAAGTCAATTAAAGTGCGCGACTACATGACCCGCAATCTGGTGACATTTCGTCCCGAAATGAATCTATTCACCGCGATAAACCGTTTGCTGGAACATCGCATTTCCGGTGCGCCGGTGGTCGACGGCCAGGGGCATCTGGTCGGTTTGCTGTCGGAAGGCGACTGCTTGCGCGGCATTCTGTCCGGTGCTTATTACGAGTCGGCGGGTGGCGATGTCCGCGACTATATGACCACCGATGTTGAGGTCATTTCGCCCGAGACGGATATCATCGAGGTATCCGAGCGTTTCCTGCACGGCCGCCGCCGGCGTTTGCCGGTGGTCGAAGAGGGACGCTTGATCGGCCAGATCAGCCGTAGCGACGTGCTGCGTGCGGTCAAGGAGTTCGCCCAGCACGACGAGGGGCGCAAGGCGCTTGGCTAGCTGGCCTGGCGGTTGAAGAGAGAGGCGGAACGTGCAATGAGCGATCCACTCGAGCGAATCGTATCCAAGGCTCCACCGATAGTCGGCGAGGGCTGTACGCAGCGCTACGACCCGCAGGCGCTGACGCCGGAGGACGGCGCGACCTTCGACGATGCGGCCGAGCTATGGAAGCGGCTGCAAGACGAGCAGGCATCGCCGAGCGATTGAAACCGGATATACAAGAGGGGCGCCAATCGGCGCCCCTCTTCGTTTACCCCCGGTCAGATGCGGAAGCTGTCGACCAGGTGCTTGAGCCGCGATGCTTGCTGCTCCAAATCGCCACAAGCGCGCAGGGTGGAATTGAGGTTTTCCACGCCTTCCTGGTTGAGCGTGTTGATCTCGTTGATGTCGACGTTCAGCGATTCGATCACCGAGGTCTGTTCTTCGGTGGCGGTCGCTACCGATTGGTTCATGCCGTCGATCTCGCCGATACGTTGGGTCACGCTGCCCAGGCGTTCGCCGGCCTGGTTGGCGATCTCCACGCTTTCCTCGCTGTAACGCTGACTCTCGGTCATGGTGGTGACCGATTCGCGCGAGCCCACTTGCAGCTCTTCGATCATCTTCTCGATTTCCTGTGCGGATTCCTGGGTACGGTGGGCCAGGTTGCGCACTTCGTCGGCGACCACGGCGAAACCGCGTCCGGCCTCACCGGCGCGCGCGGCCTCGATGGCGGCGTTGAGCGCGAGCAGGTTGGTTTGCTGGGAAATACTTTTGATCACCTCGAGAATTTGTCCGATGTTCACGGTCTTGCCGTTGAGGGTCTCGATATTGCTGCAGGAGGCGCTGATCTTGGCCGACAGTTCGTTCATCGCGCTGATGGTCTTCTGCACCACCTGGCGGCCATCCTCGGCCTGCTGACGGGCCTCGGACGCCTGGCTCGAAGCGTCGGCGGCGTTGCGTGCGATCTCCTGGGCGGCAGCGCCCAACTGGTTGATCGCGGCGGCGACGCTGTTGGTGCGACTGGCCTGTTCGTCGGAGTTGATCATCGAGGAATTCGAGGCATTGACCACCAATTTGGCGACTTCGTTGACCAGGCCGGTGGCCGAGGACACCTCACGGATCGAGCTATGGATGCGTTCGACGAATTGATTGAAGGCGGTCGCCACAGCGCCGAACTCATCGTTGGACTGAATCTCCAGGCGCTTGGTCAGATCGCCCTCGCCCTGGGCGATATCCTGCATGGCCTTGCCCATCAGGTTCAGCGGTTGCATCAACACGCTGATCAGCATGCTCAGCAGCAGAATGATCAGCACTACGGCGATGATGGTGGCGACTATCGCCGAGGCGCGGAATTCGCCGAGTGCGGCATAGGCCTTGGCCTTGTCGATACTCAGGCCGACATACCAATCGACCGAGGGCAGACCCTTGACCGGGGTGAAGGTGAGGATGCGGGTTTCGCCGTTGAGCTCGGCTTCGGTGAAGTCGCTGCCGATGCGTGGGGTGTTCTGCGGGAACACGTCCTTGAGGTTCTTCATCACCAGGTTGCCGTCAGGGTGCACCAGAATCTTGCCGTCGGCGCTGACCAGAAAGGCGTAGCCGATGCCGTTGAAATCCAGCGAGTTGACTATCTTCACCAGGGTTTCGAGGCTGAGATCGCCCCCCACCACGCCCTTGCCGCTGACCGGCGTGGCGATGGTGATAATGAGTTGCTTGGTGCTCGCGTCCACGTAGGGTTCGGTGAGCGTTGATCCGCCAGCGGCCATGGCGTCCTTGTACCAGGGGCGCTTACGCGGATCGTAATCCGGGCCCAGATCGTCGTCCGGACGCATCGTCATCACGCCGTCGACAGAACCCAGGTAGGTATAGGCGAACGTGGACGCCAGGACCTTCTGCGCCAGCAGGCCGACCAGGGTCTCGCTGGAGGCATCGCGGGCCACCGATTGCGCAACGTTTTCCACCAGCAGAATGCGCCCCGACAACCAGTTCTGGATATTGTTGGCGGTGACATCGCCCATTTCATTCAGGTAGTTCTGTAGATTGGAGCGAATCGCGTTGCGTTGCAGGTAGTCGTTGTACAAGGTAAACAGCGAGAAGGCGGCGATCACCACTAGAGAGGCGGCAAGGAGAATCTTGTGGCTGAATTTGAGGTTATTGGTCATGGCTACTGGAGTCCGCTAAGGTCAGAGCCATCCATTGGCACGATGCACATTTTTATCGCGACGTCTGCGAGGACGTTACGCACTGTGTCGGCATACCAGCAGTAAAGCTTGAACCAAGGGGATCGCAAGATGGATGTAAATGAGCATTTCGTATTAGGTGCCGACCTTTCCGGCCAGGCGCTTGGCCAACCGCTGCGCCTGGCCAATCGACATGGATTGATCGCCGGGGCGACCGGTACCGGCAAAACCGTGACCCTGCAGCGCCTGATCGAGACCTTCAGCGATGCCGGCGTGGCGGTGTTCGCCGCCGATGTCAAAGGCGACTTGTGCGGGTTGGGCGCGGCCGGGTCGCCCCAGGGTGGGGTGGCCGAGCGCATCGCTTCCATGCCCTGGCTCAACCACAGGCCCATGGCCTATCCGCTGACGTTGTGGGACATCCACGGCCAGAGCGGGCATCCGTTGCGCACCACCCTCAGCGAAATGGGGCCGCTGCTGCTCGGCGCGCTGTTGGAATTGACCGACAGCCAGCAGGCCGCGCTCTATGCGGCGTTCAAGGTCGCCGACCGGGAAGGCTTGCTGCTGCTCGATTTGAAAGATTTGAAGGCGCTGTTGGCGCACCTGAAGAGCAACCCCGAGGTGCTCGGCGAAGATAGCGCCTTGTTCGCCCCGGCTTCGGCGCAAGCCTTGCTGCGCAGGTTGTCGAGCCTCGAACAGCAGGGCGGCGACGCCTTGTTCGGCGAGCCGGCGTTGCAGTTGGAGGATATCCTGCGTCCGGCCCGCGACGGCCGCGGCTCGATCCACCTGCTCGACGCCACCCGCCTGGTCCATGAGGCGCCCAAGATATATGCGACCTTTCTGCTATGGTTGCTGGCCGAATTGTTCGAGCAGTTGCCCGAACGCGGCGATGCCGACAAGCCGCTGCTGGCGTTGTTTTTCGATGAGGCGCATCTGTTGTTTGCCGACACGCCCAAGGCGCTGCAAGAGCGTTTGGAGCAGGTGGTGCGGCTGATCCGTTCGAAAGGCGTCGGGGTATATTTCGTCACCCAGTCGCCCGGCGATCTGCCCGATGATGTGCTGGGTCAATTGGGCTTGCGTATCCAGCACGGGCTGCGGGCCTTCACCGCCAAGGAGCAGAAGGCTTTGCGCGCGGTTGCCGAGGGCTTTCGTCCCAATCCGGCCATCGACACCCTGGCCGTGCTGACCGAATTGGGCATCGGCGAAGCCCTGGTCGGCACCCTGGAAAACAAAGGCACGCCGGCCATGGTGCAGCGCGTCGCCATCGCCCCGCCGCAATCGCGCATCGGCCCGCTCAGTGCCGATGAACGCAGCGCACTGATCCGGCAGTCGCCATTGGCCGGGTATTACGACAAAGCCTTCGATCGCGAGTCGGCCTACGAGCTGCTCACCGCGCGGGCGGCGCGTGCCGCAACCGAGTCGGCGGAGCAGGGCCGGATCACCAAGACGCCGGCTGGCATCGGCAGTAAAACCGGTGAGCTGCTCGGTAGCCTGGCGAACCAGGTCGTGAAAAACGTCGTCCGCCAGGCCGCCAATCAGATTGGCCGGCAACTGGTGCGTGGTCTGCTCGGGTCCTTGCTGGGCAAAGGGCGTTAAGCACAGAGCAGGCCTGGCCGAAAGGCCGGGGCCTGCCATGGCGTTATTAGTCCCGATCAGGCAAAGCGCCGGTCACCGGTTTCAGCCTTCAGCCTCGTCGGCTTTGGCCTTCAAATCCTTTTCGATTTTTTCGAGTTCTTTTTCAAATGCTTGGTCTAGAAGGTTGGCTTTCTTACGCCAGGGCTTGCGCTCGGGATCCGGTTGGGCGGCGTAGGTAATGACTTCCCCGCCGTATACATCCTTGTAACGCTGCGCCTGGCGCTCGAGTTCGGCGCGCAGTTCGTCTTTCGTCACGTGGTTATCCATGGTTTTTAAATTATCGAGGCGACAAGCTAAAGCCGAGGGCTTGACTACGTAGGGTCGCCTATTTGTTGGTTGCCGGGCTGGTTGAGAGTGCTCAGGGAATAAAAATTTTTTGAATTTTATCTTTAAAATCAATGGCTTAAGTTAATTAAGCGATTGATTTAAACATCTTGAACAGCGCAGGCGGCAGGTAATTATGGCTGGCGTTACTTAAATGTCTATAGCCTTTCGCAAGTAATGCCACACGCAACTGCCACGATTTCTATGACCGCATTGCGAGCATTGTGTTCAAACCGCCGAGGCGGATCAATACGCTTGGTAATGCAGATTGAAACCCAAGCGCGCGGACTGCCCCTGATGCAGCAACTGCAAGCCTGGGCGGCCGGGCAGGTGGTGGGCATTGACCGGGTGGGTAACGGGTTCGAAACAGAAGAAGTTCTGCTGCAGCGGACAATAAAGGATGTAGTGCTCGGTACCCGTACTGGTGCAGCTAAGTTGATAAGCGGCCTCTTCCTCGCTGATCCGGCATGCGCCGTTCCAGCCGGCGAAGGCGTTGTCGATCAGTTGGTCGGGATTCGTTGAAGTTCCAAGCCAGGGGCACTGCATCGAGGTGGGTGGACAAGCGGCTTTCGTCCGCCCGCCAGAGGTGTTTCGCCGTCGCCTGCACGCGCGTATGGGCCGTGCGCGGAAAGTAGGGGTGCCAGCCCAAGCCGTGCCAGGCGGCGCGTTCGTCCAGATGGCTGACCTCCAGGTGCAGCTCCAGGCGCTCCTGATGCAGGCGAAAGCGCTGCACCGCGCGGTAGGCGAACGGCACCTGAGATTCCAATTGCAGGACAGCGTGCGACTGGCTGCGCTCGAGCACCTGCCAAGGCTGTTGCCAGGCGCTGCCGTGGATCGGCAGCGGGTCGTTCGGGCTATTGGCTGCCAACCCGATCCAGCCGTCCGGGCCGGCGAAACCGCCCTGGGCGATGCGGTTCGACCAGGGTACCAGCGGGTAGCAGGCCAAGCGCAGTGGGCTGGCGCTGGCGATCGCCTGGGCGTCGCTGTGCCGCAGCAGCGCCTGGCCGTTGCTACGCACGGACCAATTGACGATGTTGCCGCCTATCGCCGGGGCCAGGACCAGGCGCGTCAGTTGATCTTCGAGGGTCAACAGATTCACGATCATCGTTATCGCTCCAGTACGCAGCAATAGGCTTTCTTCGGGTATGTCATCGTACAACTCGCTGGACGATGATGGGTGCCCCGACGTTCAACCGAGAAAAGATTGCCGATATGGATAATCAGAACATTGCGCCGCGTGTTCGCCGCAAGCACCGCAGCCTTGCTCAGGAGCTGGTGACCGAGCTTTCCCAGCGGATTCGCGATGGGGTGATCAAGCGCGGGGACAAATTGCCAACCGAGTCGGCGATCATGGAAGAGCAGGGGGTCAGCCGCACCGTGGTGCGCGAAGCGCTGTCGCGTTTGCAGGCCTCCGGTCTGGTGGAAACCCGTCACGGCATCGGCACTTTCGTCCTGGACACACCGAGCCCCAGCGGCTTTCGCATCGACCCCGCGACCATAGTGACGTTGCGCGATGTGCTGGCGATTCTCGAACTGCGCATCAGCCTAGAAGTGGAGTCGGCGGGCCTGGCGGCGCAGCGGCGCAGTGCCGAGCAACTGACGGCCATGCGCGCGGCCCTGGATGCCCTGGGTTACACCGCGGCCCGCGAAGGCGATGCGGTGGCCTCGGATTTCCAGTTCCATCTGCTGATCGCCGAAGCGACCGGCAACCGCTACTTCACCGACATCATGAGCCACCTGGGCACCAGTATCATTCCGCGCACCCGCCTGAACTCGGCGCGTATCGCCCAGGACGACCAGCAGCATTACCTGGCGCGCCTGAGTCGCGAACACGAACAGATCTTCGAAGCCATCGCCCGCCAGGATTCCGATGCCGCCCGCGCCGCCATGCGCCTGCACCTGACCAACAGCCGCGAGCGTCTGCGTCAGGCGCATGAGGCCGCCGAGGCGCAGGCCCAGCAGGGCTGAGGTTCAATTCTCATCACGCGGGGCGGCGATAGGTCAGCAGCACGATGCCGCCGACCACGATCAGGCCGCCGACGATCTGCAGGCCGCCCAGCAACTGGCCGAGGATCAGCCAGCCGAACAGCAGTCCGGCGACCGGCTCCATATTCATCACCGGTGCGTTACGCGCGATATCCAGCCGCGTGACCAGAATGAACAGGGTGGAAAACGCCGTGCCGTAGAGCAGTACCAGGCAACCGAGGGCCAGCCAGCCGTTGTCGGCATTCGGCAGGTTCATGCCGCCTGGCAGCAAGCCGCCGGCACCGGCCAGCGCCGAAGCGGCGAAGACCACCAACAGCGTCAGCATGCTGCGCACCGTGCCGGGCATACCGCTGAGCTTGTGCTCGGTGACCCACAGGGCGCCGGCGAACACCGCGGCGCCGGTCAGGCCGAACGACACGCCTTCGACCCAGCGCGCATCCATCGTCTGCTGGCCGGCCAACTGCGTCGGCACGTCCAGCGCCAGCAGCAGGCCGATCAGGATCATCCCCATCAACAGCGCGCTCCGTTGCGTCGGTCGCGGTCCGCCCAGGGCCCAGGTCAGCAGCGCCAGCATAATGGGCGCGAGGTTGACCACCAGCAGCGCCAGCGCCACGGGGATCCGCGCCACCGCCGAATAGATGCAAAAGCTTTGTATGGCGATCAGCAGGCCGAGCAGCAATTGCCAAGCCCAGGTCTGGCGCCGCATGCGCAGCGAATCGCCGCGCCACAGCACCAGTGCGGCCAGCGCCAAGGCGGTGACGCCCGCACGGCAGAGCATGGCCAATAGCAGGCCGGTGTCGTGGTCGAAGGCAATGCGCGCGGCGATATGCCCCGCGGCAAAGGAGCAGGCCAATGTGGCCAGGATGAACACGGCGATATGCCGGGGCAACGGCGCGGGAGCGGACATAAGGTGGACGGGTTTCCTGGCAGGTTATAAACGGGAAAGCCGTCTGGGCGGCGGCTTTCCCCGAAGTGTCGGAGTTATAACACCGCGTTCGGCAGCCACAGCGAAATGGCCGGAATATAGGTCACCGCCAGCAATACCATGAACAGCGCCACATAGAACGGCAGCAAGGCTCTGACCGTGTTCTCGATGCTGACCTTGCCGATCGCCGCGCCGACGAACAGCACCGCGCCCACCGGCGGGGTGATCAACCCGATGCCGAGGTTGACCAGCATGATCATGCCGAAATGCACCGGATCGACGCCGATGTTCACCACCACCGGCAGCAGGATCGGCGTGAGGATCAGGATCAGCGGCGCCATGTCCATCAGCGTGCCCAGGCCCAGCAGCATGAAGTTGATGCACATCAGGATCACGTAGCGGTTATCCGACAGGGTCAGGAACAGCGTGGTGATCTTCGCCGGGATCTGCATCAGGGTCATGATGTAGCCGAAGGCTGCAGCGAAGGCGATCAGAATCATCACGATCGGCAGGGTACGCACGGTGCGGTGCATCAGCTTGGGCAGTTCCCGCCATTTGTAGTCGCGGTAGACGAACATGGTGACGAAGAACGCCCAGACCACGGCGATGGCCGCCGATTCGGTCGTAGTGAATACCCCCGTGAGGATGCCGCCAAGGATGATCACCATGGTCATCAGACCCCACAGCGCCTCGACGCAGATCTTCAGCGCCTGGCGCAGTGGGATGACTTCGCCCTTGGGGTAGTTACGTTTGCGCGCGAAGAACAGGCACATGCTCATCATCACCGCGCTGAGCAGCAGGCCCGGGCCGATGCCGGCGATAAACAGCGAGGCGATCGACACCGTGCCGCCGGCGGCCAGGGAGTACAGCACCGAGTTGTGGCTGGGCGGGGTCAGCAGGGCCTGCACCGAGCCGCTGACGGTGACCGCGGTGGAGTACTCGCGCGGGTAGCCCTTGCGCTCCATCTCCGGGATCAGTACCGAGCCGACCGAGGCGGTATCGGCCAGGGACGAGCCGGAAATGGCGCCGAAGAAGGTCGAGGCCATGATGTTGACCAGCGATAGGCCGCCGCGGATGAAGCCCACCAGCACGCTGGCGAAGTTGACCAGGCGCCGCGACATGCCGCCCTCGGCCATGATCGCGCCGGCGAGGACGAAGAACGGGATCGCCAGCAGGGAAAACTTGGTGACGCCGCCAGCGATCTGGATCATCACCGCATGCAGCGGAATGTCGATGTACCAGGCGCCGATCAGTGCGGAAATGCCCAGGGAGTAGGCCACGGGTACGCGCAGCAGGATCAGCAGGACAAAGCTGCCGAGCAGAATCAAGGCATCCATTACACGGCCTCCTTGCTGTCTTCGAGCAGTTCGTAGTTAACCGCACGCCTGTGACTCTGGTCGCCGAACGCCAGCTTTTCGACGATAAAGATCAGGGTCAGAAAGCCACCGAGCGGGATCGGTGCGTAGCTGATGCCCACGCGTAGCGTCGGCAGGGTGCTCATGAACTGGTTCCAGGTGGCGCTGCACAGTTTGATACCCCAGATGGTCATGAACAGGCAGATCAACGCCATCAGCAGCTGCACCAGCACGCCGAGAGCCGGCTGCCAGGCTTGCGGCAGGCGATCGGTAAAGCTGGTGACCGCCATATGGGCGCCAGCGCGGTAGCTGGCGGCGGCGCCGACGAAGGTGAACAGCACCATCAGCAGGATCGATACCGGCTCCGGCCAGCCGGCGCCATTGCCCAGCACGTAGCGGGCGAAGATGCCCCAGGGAATGATCAGCGCCATGACCGCGATGGCCAGGCCGGCGACCCAGATGCAGGTCAGGTAGATCGCGTCGTTAACGCGCAACAGCGTGTTTTTCATGAGACTTCACCACGGGTGGTGACGGCGGGCAGCCGTCGCCACGACGTTCTTCAGAGTGACCGGTTTACTGGACCGCTTCTATACGCTTGATCAGCTCCGCGTAGGGCGCTCCGTATTTGGCACGCACCGGCGCGGTGGCGGCGTAGAAGGGCTTCTTGTCGACCGTGCGGCGAGCTGCTGACGCTCTTGTAAGCGCCCGCCACCCTGAGCAATACCCCCGCGACTCCACAAGCATCGCGGGGTTTTCCCAACTTCCCTGCGTGACCGGCGCGCCAAAAGCGCGCCGTGCTGTTTCGTCGCCTGCCGCGACGGCGCCGCGAACTGCGTTGCAGAATCCCGGTCTGCAGAGTTCGGGTTGGCCGCGTCGGCTGCGAGCAGCTAGGATCTTTGCTTCGCAGTTTTGGCCGGGTCGCCCATGCAGGTGACCCGTCGCACCCGCCGACGGGAAGGACACCATGGACGCCGCTGTATCGCCGAGCGAAACGCTCGCTGCCATTTACCGGGACGAGTCGCGGCGGGTGCTGGCGACCCTGATCCGCTTGCTGGGCGATTTCGACCTGGCCGAAGAAGCGTTGCACGAAGCCTTTCGTGCGGCGATGGAGCAATGGCCGCGCGACGGTGTACCGGCCAACCAAAGGGCCTGGCTGGTGTCGGCGGGGCGCTTCAAGGCGATCGACAGCCTGCGTCGACAGGCGCGCTTCGAGCCGCTGGACGACCGCCTGGCGCAGACCATCGCTGCTGACAATGAGCCTGTGTGGGACGGCGACAGCGTCGAGGACGACCGCCTGCGGCTGATCTTCACCTGCTGCCACCCGGCCCTGGCCGCCGATGCCCAGGTGGCCCTGACCCTGCGTGAAATCTGCGACCTCAGCACCGAGGACATCGCCCACGCCTTTCTCACCAGCCCGAGCACCGTGGCCCAGCGCATCGTGCGCGCCAAGGGCAAGATCCGCGATGCCGGCATCCCCTACGAAGTGCCCGGCCGCGGCGAGTTGGCCGAGCGCCTGGAGGCGGTGTTGCGGGTGATCTATCTGGTATTCAACGAAGGTTATTTCGCCAGTTCCGGCGATTCGCTGACCCGCAACCATCTGGCCAGCGAGGCGATTCGCCTGGGCCGGCTGCTCGCCGAGTTGCTGCCCGAACCCGAGGTGATCGGCCTGCTGGCGCTGATGCTGTTGCACGAATCGCGGCGCCCGGCGCGCACCTCGGCCAGCGGCGAGCCGGTGCTGTTGGAGGCCCAGGACCGCTCGCTATGGTCCGCCGAGCTGATTGCCGAAGGTGAGGCGCTGGTGTTGCAGGCGCTACGCTCACGGCGCTTCGGCCCCTACAGCCTGCAGGCGGCGATCGCCGCGGTGCATGCCGAGGCGCCGAGCATGGAGGCCACCGACTGGGCGCAGATCGTCGGGCTCTACGATGCACTTCTGGGTTTCACCCCCTCGCCGGTGATCGAACTCAACCGCGCGGTGGCAGTGGCCATGCGCGACGGTCCCCAGGCCGGGCTGGCGCTGATCGAAAGCCTGCTCGCGCGCGGTGAGCTGCTCGATTACCACTTGGCCCACGCCGCCCGCGCCGATTTTCATCGGCGCCTGGGCCAGCACGCGGCCGCGCGCGATGCCTATCAGCGCGCCTTGCAGTTGGCCCAGCAGGGGCCGGATCGGCAGTTTCTCGAACAGCGCTTGCAGGCATTGAACGACGCCTGAGCCAGTCGCTTCGCGGCTAAAGCGGAGTGCCGCCCAGCCCCTTCCACGGGATTAGCTGTGCTCGTGGGAGGGGCTTTAGCCGCGACTTTCCAAATCCAGGTCGATTCACGCAGCGGATCGGCCATGAAAAAAATTTCAGCGCCGCTGTCGATTTGCCCAGCGGCCGCGCGACTAGTGATTACCGACCGCGAAAAACGCGAGTACGCCCGGAGGACACCATGAAATACCTATGCCTGGTCTACAGCGACGAAAAACTGCTGCACGACTCCCCCGATAGCCCGCGGGACGAGGAGTGCCACGCCTATGCCGAATCCGTGCAGCAAAGCGGGCGCATGCTCGCCGCCGAGGCGTTGCAGCCGGTGGAGACGGCCACCACGGTGCGTATGCGCGGCGGCAAATTGACCATCACCGACGGCCCCTTCGCCGAGACCAAGGAGCAACTGGCCGGCTTCTACCTGATCGAAGCCCGCGACCTCAACGAGGCGCTGCAGGTCGCCGGCAGGATTCCGGCGGCGCGGGTCGGCAGCGTCGAAGTAAGGCCGGTACGCCAGCTGGATGTTTGAGCGGCCGCGCCGCAGCCAATCCATCACAGGGAGTTCACGCCATGAACCGCAATGACTACCCACTACCCCGTATTGCCAGCCGCGAAGAGTGGCTGGTGGCGCGCAAAGCGCTGCTGGAAAAAGAGAAGGCCCTGACCCGCCAACGCGATGCGCTGAATGCCGAACGCCGCCAGCTGCCGATGGTGGCGGTGGAGCAGGATTACCGCTTTGCCGGGCCGCAAGGCGAGGTGCGCCTGCTCGACTTGTTCGAAGGGCGCCGGCAACTGATCGTCTACCACTTCATGTACCACAGCGACCGCGGCGAGGGCTGCGACGGTTGTTCCTGTCTGGTCGACAATATCGGCCATCAGGCCCACTTGCATGCCCGCGACACCACTCTGGCGCTGGTCTCCCGCGCGCCATTGGCCGAGCTGGAGGCATTCAAACGGCGCATGGGCTGGACGCTGCCCTGGTATTCCTCGTTCGGCAGCAGCTTCAACTACGACTACCACGCCACCACCGACGAGCGCGTCGCCCCGGTCGAGTACAACTACCGCGACAAGGCCGAGCTGGAGCGTTTGGGCCTGACCTACCACGTGCAGGGCGAACAGCCCGGTGTCAGCGTATTTCTGCGCGACGGCGAGCGGGTCTACCACACCTACTCCACCTACGCGCGCGGCCTGGAGCTGCTGATGAGCAGTTTCGTCTTTCTCGACCTGACGCCGTTCGGCCGCGGCGAAGGCTGGGACGGTATGCCCGACCTGGATGGCAAGGGCATGAACTGGCCCCGCCTGCACGATGAATACGAACAACCGGCCGCCCATAGCTGTTGCGCCGCCAATCAAGCCTGAACCACCACCCGGGCCACTGTGGAAATAGGAGAACGACAATGATCATCGAAAACGCACAAACCCAGATCAAACAGACCATCGACAGCTGGGCGCAAGCCGCGCGCAGCAAGGACGTCCAACGCATCATCAGCCACTACAGCGAGGATGTGGTCGCCTACGACGCCATCGGCCCGCTGCGTTTCGTCGGCCGCGACGCCTACCAGGCCCACTGGCAAGCCTGCATGGAAATGTGTACGGGCGAGGGCATGTTCGAGGTGCACGAACCGAGCTTTATGATCGGCGACGATCTGGCCGTGGCGCATTACCTGTTCCATTGCGGCGGCACCGACGACAAAGGGCAGATGCAGAGCTGCTGGATGCGCGTCACCCAGTGCTTTCGCAAGCAGGGTGAGAAGTGGCTGATCGCCCACGAGCATTTTTCCATGCCGAGCGATATGGAAACTGGCAAGACGCTGTCTGACTTGACGCCTTGAGCGGCCCTTGCTGGCTGGGCAATACGGCGTGTTGGCGGTTGCATGAGAGGTATCGCTGAACGGTGGAAGTAGGGTGCGCCGTGCGCACAGCGCACCCTACGAGATAAGGCTTTTACAGGAGAGCAAAAGCTATGTTGGCTTATGTGTTGATCGCAGCGCTGATCGCCATCGCTGTAGTGGCGCTGCTAATCGCCCGGCAGCCCGAGCGCTTCAGCGTCGAGCGCTCGATCAGCGTGGCGGCGCCGCCGGGCGAGGTATTCGCCCAGGTCAACGACCTGCACAACTGGGAGCGATGGTCGCCCTGGGCCAAACGCGACCCGGATATGAGCAAGGTCTACGAGGGGCCGGCCGCTGGGGTCGGCGCGGTCTACCGCTGGAACGGCAACAAGGAAGTGGGCGAGGGCAGTAACACCATCATCGAGAGCCGGCCGGGCGAACTGATCCGCATGCAGCTGGAGTTCCTGCGGCCTTTTCAGGCGAGCAACGAGGTGCTGTTCCGCTTCGCGCCCGAAGGCGCAGGTACCCGGGTGAGTTGGCATATGAGCGGGCGCAACAATTTCATCAGCAAGGCCGTGCACCTAGTCATGGACATGGACAAACTGTGCGGCGGCGACTTCGAGCTGGGCCTGGCGCAACTTAAGGCCATCAGCGAAGCGCCTAGCACCTAGCAGTGTAGGTAGGTTGGCGCTGAGCGCAGCGAAGCCGATCGCGGCCCGGCCCAACAATGCTGATAGGCGGGGAGGGGTAGGGCGGACAGACCAAAGGCTTGCCCGTCGCCCATCAAGGCAAATTTCCCAGCGCCTCGCAACTGATCGGATAACGTTGTTCGCAGGCGCTTTGGTACAGGCGTTTGGCCTGGCCGGGGTCGCGCGGCACGCCGTATTCGCCTTTCAGGTACAGGTTGCCGAGGATGTGCTGGGCCATGGGGTTGCCGGCGGCAGCGGATTGGTTGAGGTACTTGAGCATGGCCTTCTGATTGGCGAAATCCGGGTTGTCGCGGCCGGTATAAAGGTAGGCCAGGCTGACCGCCGCCATCGGGTGGCCCTTATCCGCCGCCTGTTTCCACCAGTATTCGGCCTGTTGCAGGTTTTTTTTCGGCTTGCCGACGAAATAGAAACTGCCGAGTTGGAACTGACTTTCGAGGTCGCCACGCTCGGCTTGGCTGACCAGCTTCGCCCGGGCTGCGGCCTCGTCCCCGGCTTGGGGCTGTTGGCTCGGCGGCGTTGTTCCTGGGTCGCTGTCCGGTGTGTGGCTGACACAGCCGGCGAGGGCCAGCAGTGCGCTAATCAGTGCGGCGTATTGCCAGGCCGTTCTTCGAGTATTGCTCATCGTCGTTCCCTGCTATTGGCGGATGGCTGGCGTCCAGAGCATCGGGTCGTCAGGCCCCGTGCCGCTCTGGCATAAACGTACTGCTTATTCGTCGCGCCGGCCATGTCGGCATAGTGCATCGTGATTGTTGAACAGCAAAAGACCTTAAGGATGCCCGCGAGTTGCCAGACGCCCGGTGCTTTCTCGCAGACGTTTTATCCGGGCCGCGAACCTGCGATTCTTGCAGGCGATGCAGCACCAGGCCAAGGAGCCCTTATGGACATAAGCAGCAATTTCGACAGCGGCAATATCGAGGTGATCGATGCCAGCGACCCACAGCGGGTGTTGCTGGCCATGCGCGCCGATCTCAAGAGTTATCACTTCCAGTGGTTTCACTTCAAAGTCGAGAATCTGATTCCCGGCCAGCGTTACGGCTTCAGCCTGACCAATGCCGGCCAATCCGCCTATAGCCACGCCTGGACGGGGTATAACGCGGTCGCGTCCTACGACCAGGTCGACTGGTTTCGCGTACCCAGCCGTTTCGAGGACGGCGCGCTCGACTTCGCCATCGAACCGAGTGCGAGCCACGTCTGGTTCGCCTACTTCGAGCCCTACAGCCGCGCGCGGCATGACTGGCTGATCGAGCAGGCGCTGAGCCGCGCCGGCGCCGAACTGTTCGCCTGCGGCAAAAGCATCGAAGGCCGCGATATCCAGTTGCTGCGCATCAGCCGCAACCCCCAGGCTCAGCGCAAGATCTGGATCATCGCCCAGCAGCACCCCGGCGAGCATATGGCCGAATGGTTTATCGAAGGGCTGATCGAGCGTCTGCAGAACCGCGACGATGTGGAGCTCAATACCCTGTTGCAACAGGCCGATCTCTACCTGGTGCCGAATATGAACCCGGACGGCGCCTTTCGCGGCCACCTGCGCACCAATGCCTCCGGCAAGGACCTCAACCGGGCCTGGCAGTCGGCCAGCGCGACGGAAACCCCCGAGGTGTATTTCGTCCAGCAGCAGATGCGCAAGGTCGGCGTCGACCTGTTTCTCGATATCCACGGCGACGAAGAAATTCCCCATGTATTCACCGCCGGCTGCGAAGGCAACCCCGGTTACGGCAAGCGCCTGGAGCAGCTGGAAAGCGAGTTCCGCAGCCGCCTGGTGGCCATCGGCGCCGAGTTCCAGACGGTGTTCGGCTACCCCCATGACGCCCCCGGCCAAGCCAACACCACCCTGGCCTGCAACGCGGTCGGCCTGGAGTTCGACTGCCTGTCGTTCACCATCGAAATGCCGTTCAAGGACCACGACGACCGCCCTGATCCGCACACCGGCTGGAACGGCAAGCGTTCGATGCGCTTGGGCAAGGACGTACTGAGCGTGGTCGCGGCTATGGTCCAAGGGTTGCGCTAACAGGCCTCGGCGGAAATACCTTGCAACCGCTGTGCGGTTGAGCCGCACCCCCTTGCTGGATAGATTGGCGCGCCGAGGTCGTGGCTACCCTGGCGCGCTCGGTCACGCGCCCACGGCATGTACCAAGCCATGTGATGGCGACCCTTTTTACCTGGAGTGCTACCTGATGAAATCTGTTGTTTCGATCCCGGCCCTATTAGGCATGGCGGTGCTCTTTACCAGCCTGGTCGGCTGCGACGCGGCAGAACAGTCCGCGCAGAAGCTGGCGGAAAAAGCAGAGCAGGCGGTGCAGGAAGTCGCGCGCGAAGCGATCAGCGATACCGTGAAGGAACTCAATAAGCAGGTCGACCAGATCCAGCAGTCGACCGATGAGTTGCTCGGTAAGCCCGAGCAGGAGCCGGCACCGCAAGCACCGGCGCCGAGTAAGCCGGCAGAGCAAGCCACACCGGGCACGCAAAACGACCTGTCGGCGGCAGACAGCATCGAAACCTGATGGCTGCCCGCGATTGTCAGTCAGTGCTGAGCTGACAAGGTAAACAGGCCTGTCGCAAGGGCATAACGCTGTTCACTTACGCCAAGTGAGCAGCGTTTTTTGTAGCCCGGATGAAATCCGGGGGCAGTCCGGCGTCTGAAAAACCGCTCCCGGATTGCATCCAGGCTACGCGCCGCCCGATCCACGCATCAGCTGGCACGAACGGGCGCCACTACACTGTGGGCAGTTCGATCCAGGGCTGCGGCTGGTCAAGCGCAACCTCCAGTGGTTCTTCGCCGTAAGGCCCGAGGGAGAAGCGGATTTCGTCGGGAATCATGATCGCCACTGCGCCAGCGAACCCGTCCGCGCTGGCATTGGGGTAGTGCAAGTAAGCCTGCCGCTCGGTGTCGATGAGATAGCTTTGCAGGTTCTCCAGGGTCACCGACCAGAAGCGCTGGTCGGCCGACAGGAAGGCATAACGCAAAGACGGCGGATCGCCGACAGGCGCACCGATACGCGCGAGCAGCGGTAACACCGGCGCGTAGCCCGGCACGGCCTCACGCGCAACACTCGGTTGCGCCGGGATTGTCGGGGGCGGCTGGCGGAACCAGCGCAGGGTGCGGCTTATCCAGTTCATCGGCTTATCGGCGTTCCAGGCGGGACACTAGTGTCGCAACACGAATCATTTGTCGCTTTCCGTGGGAGGGGCCGGGCGGCGCTCCGTTTTAGCCGCGATGACCTTAAAGGCACTGAAGGCATCGCGGCTAAAGCCCCTCCCACCCAGCCCTGGTATTGAACCGACACATGATAGTTGTCGCGACCCTAGTGTAGGGGATCCGACGTCATAGGATGCGCCAGGCACACTCTACCCATTGCGGCCAGGCGACCCATACAACACGTAACTGGGACATAAACATAAAAAAGCCCGTCACCAGGACGGGCTGAAAGTGCCGTTACACACATGGAGAAAATGATGCAGCGGGGCGTTACAGGAGCGACAACGGGTAGTTGATGATCAGGCGGTTCTCGTCGAACTCGTTGCTGCTGTAGTCGCGGCGGATGCTCGCGTTGTGCCACTTCACGTTGAGGTTCTTGAAGGTGCCGCTCTGCACGGTGTAGGCCAGCTCGGTTTCACGGCCCCATTCCTTGCCGTCGGTGGTGGCGCCGACGTGGATGTTGTCGCCGCTGATATAGCGGTTCATCAGGGTCAGCCCGGGCACGCCCAGCGCGGTGAAGTTGTAGTCATGACGCAGCTGCCAGGAACGTTCGCCGGCGTTGTCGTAACTGGAGTTGAAGCTGTCGTTGCCCAGGCTGCCGCCGCTGGTGCCGTTGACGCGCATCCAGCCGGTGTCGCCGCTGACTTTCTGCAAGCCGACATAGAAGGTGTTGCCGCCGAACTTGGCGGAGAACAGGCCGGACCAGGTCCGGTTATCCAATTCGCCGGCCAGTTCGCTGCCGTCTTCGCCGCCGCGGAAGTAGCCGAGGTTGGTGCCCAGGGTCCAGTCGCCGATGGGCTGGCTGTGGCTCAGTTGCAGGTATTGCTGGTTGTAGATGTCCTGCAGCTCGGCATTCCACAGGCCAACCAGGGTGCGGTTGTCATTGAAGCGGTACTCGCCGCCGACGAAGTTGAGCGATCCGAGCTGGCGCCGCCGAAGGTCATATCTTCCATGCTGGCGTCGTTACGCACGCTGTTCTGGTGGAACTGGCCACCGTACAGGCTCAAACCGTCGATTTCCATGGAACTGAGCTGGGCACCCTGGAAGGTCTGCGGCAACGCGCGACCATCGTCCGAGCGCAGAATCGGCAGCACCGCCATCCATTCGCCGACCTTCAGCTCGGTGTTCGATAGCTTGGCCTTCGCGGCCACGGCCAGGCGCCCGAAGTTGTCCGCCGGGCGGCCATCGTCATGCACCGGCAACAAACCGGTGTTGCGCGTGCCCTTGCCGCCGTCGAGCTTGAATGCGCTCATGCCCAGCACGTCCAGGCCGAAACCCACGGGTGCCTTGGCTAAAGCCGGAGCGGGCGTCGAGGATAAAACTCTGGGTCCATTCCTCGGCTTTACCCTGGGAGAAAGCCGGGTCGACGAAGTTGCGGTTGATATAAAAGTTGCGCAGGCCAAGGGTGACCTTGGCGTCTTCGACGAAGCCTGCGGCCTGGCTGCTGAGCGGCAGGGCGAGGGCCATGCTGCCGGCGCCGATCAGGGCCAGGGAAAGGGCATTGCGTGCGGTCATTGTTGTTGTGCTCCCATTTTTTGAACAAGCCGTTCCCTTGCCCGACAGCGGGCGAAAAGGAACGTATGAGTTGCCCCGTGGCGGGACGATGAGCGCGTTCGGGCTACGAACACGCGGTTGCTTCAGGCGCTAGCCGTCGGCGAATCCGGAGGGAACTGGGCGGGCGGCGCGGTCGCTTTGGGGCAAAGCACACGGAGCTGACAGGCGATGCGGCGCAGCAGGGGCGGCGATAGGCGTCATGATGATGTCCCGATTATTGTTCTTATTGTTGTGTGTCGTCATACAACATTGATCGGGTTATCGACAGCTTTCCGGCGCGTTGTCAACGCGCTCTTAGACGAAAGTTGAATGCTCTGTTTGGCTTGGCTTGGCTTGGCTTGGCTCGCGCGGCGTCGTCTTTCTATACCTGGCTCTCAGTCCATTAGGAGGGAAAATGGCGCGATGCTGGTGTCACCGTGCCTGACGAAAAACCTGGTTCAGAATGGCTTGGCTGTGAATCTTTCAGATCGGAGCAGTACGGATAGTCATATGATGACTTATGGGCGGTTGGTAATTATCGAGCGCATAGCGGGGGCGCTCGATAACCTCTCAGGGCTGGGCGGATACGGGCATCCAACCGGCGCTTTGTCAGATGGATTTCAAGGCTTTAGCTCAATTGCAGTGCCATCCGGCACCGCTCGCCACAGCTCCGCCATCTCCTGATTCGTGAGCGCAACGCAGCCAAGCGTCCAATCCCGCAGACGGTGCAGCTTACCGACCCAACCAAAGCCATTACGCTGCCCATGAATCATGATGGCGCCGCCAGGGGGCACACCGTTCTTTCGCGCAACCGCGCTATCCGCTGCGCTCGGATAGGAAATATGCAGCGCCCGGAAGTAAGCGCTATCGGCCTTGCGAAAATCGATAAGGTAGCGGCCCTCGGGCGTCTTCTTATCACCCTCGTGTTCCTTGGCGCCTACAGGAGCCCGTCCGAGCGAGACCACATAACTCTTGAGCGGCCGGCCCTGCGCATAGAGCGTCAGCCGCCGCTTGGACTTCTCCACCACCACGAGGTCAGCTCGCGCATTCATCGGCAGTGGGTTCTCGTGATGGTTCGCCCAGACAAGCAGCGCCGCGAGCAGCGTGGGAGCTGCAGCCAGAATGATCAGCCAGCGTTTCATGTTCTTCCTTGATCGTTTGGTTTTGGTTAATTCATTAGGTGGATGGTGTTGGACTTTGGCCTGTCCCAGTGAGGCAGCGAGCGGTTTGAACCAGTTGTCAGACGCGCCTTTGACGGCAAGCCAGAATGCGCATAAGTTATGCGCACGCGCACCCAGGAGATGATGCTCATGCCCGCTGCCTACAACCCTCATGCCCCCAAACGGGCTGCCAACCTCAGCGTTAATGGTGACTTACTCAATAAAGCCAAGGAGTTGGATATTAACCTCTCCGCGACATTGGAGCAGGCTCTGGCCGAGGCCCTGAAGAAGAAACAGCGCGAGCAATGGCTGGCAGAGAATCGTAAAGCCATCAATGCCTACAACGAACATGTGGAAGCCCAGGGCGTGTTCAGCGACGACCTACGGAGCTTCTGATGCCTCAGTTCGCCGTACACAAGAACACCAACGCAGCCACCAAGACTGCTGCGCCCTTTCTGCTTGACGTGCAAAGCGACCTGATTGCTGAGCTCGGCACGCGGGTTGTAGTGCCTCTTTACACGGCTACTGCCATGAAAGGGAAAACTCTCAGAACCCTCATGCCGACCTTTGAAATTGAGGACAAGCAGTACGTGATGGTGACTCCGCAACTGGCCGGTATCGCTAAGAAACAACTCGGGACTCAAGTTGCCGACCTCTCAGCACAGCGCAATGAAATAATTGCTGCTATTGATTTGCTTATCACAGGTATCTGATTGGTGCGTTTAACGTTTGGTTAAGGGGCGGGCTTTAGCCCAATGTCATCAACTTAAGGGATTTCTCTATAAATATCATATAATTAGCGCTCAATTCAGCGCTTAGGAGAAACCCTTTTGGCCTCTCATTCCACACCGATTGACACTGTTCAGCAAACCCTGGCCTGAAAATTGTACAAAAAATAACCAGCCAGCTCGATTGTCCCGCCTTCATCGACACCCACCGTCAGCACCCTCACGACTTTACCCGTCGGCGCCAACTGACGTAAGCGCTCCATAAACCCCACCTGCCCATAGCCCGCTGATCATTGGATGCT
>NZ_CAMPHN010000069.1 GCF_946885885.1 uncultured Pseudomonas sp. | reverse complement strand
CCCAGGTCGAAGACGAAGACGCCACTGTGTTCATGCGCGCCATCGACCTGCCCAAGCCGATCCGCAACTCGCCACCGCCCCGGGCGGCCGTCGCCCAGCCGGTGGCCAGGGCCAACCCGCTGCACGCCGCCGCCCCGTTAAATCCAGCCTCGAAACCGGCGCCCGCCGTCAGCAATATTCGTTCGAACAAACCTTTGCTGATTGTGGCGGTGGCCATCGCGTTGCTCTGCGTGGTCGCCGTGTTGGCGGTCGCCCGGCTGTTTTAGGGCGTCTGCAAGGGCGTCTGCAAGGGCGTTTGCAAAGGCGCTTGCAGGACTCGCTCGGCCACCCGTACGACCGGGCAATTGACGATGATGCCCGTGGGCTCGATGTCGATCTGGCCTTGCTCCTGCGCGCTCAGCACCTGGTCGGCCGAGCGCAGTTCGCGCACGCTCTGGCCCTGGTTCCAGCGCACGTTGTAGAGATGCCAGAGCGGGCTGTAGGCGATGTCCCGGTTACCGGCGCCCAGCGGTTGCGGTATCGAGGGCAGGACGCTGGGTTGTGGCTGATCGACGAATTTATAGATGCGGTCATAGGTCGCCAGGGGATGCGGGCCGGGTTCCTCCGGCAGCGCATTGGCCAGGCGTGGAACGAAGTTGGCTTGCATCACCGCAGCCATCTGCTCATCGGAACTGTCGGTGGTGATGTAGTAAACCTTTTGCCCATCGAACCAGCCCGGCAGCAGGGGCAGGCTGATCTGTGAGTCCGTCGCGGAAGGCGCGGGGCTGGCGCAGCCGGCCAATAGCAGGCCGATAGCCAATATCGTTAATAAGTGGTCGAGGCGCATGCTGCAGTCTCCGCATTCTTCAGGCTGGCAATTGAGGGGCAGGCCAATTGAGCGCCGGGAATGCGGATCGTTACAAGTGCCCCGTTCATTCAGGCCGGCCGCAGGCTGCGTTGCGCGGTGATTTCCGGCAGATCCTGACGGCGCATATACACGCGCAGCGCCTCGCCGATATTCAGACGGTCGTCGATACGCTGGTCGAGCAGCAATTGCAGGCGGGCGCGGCTGAGGCTCATCAGGTCGCCCTCGAGCGGGCTCCAGACGAATTCGGATACCGGCGTGATGCTGGTGTCCGGCACATCCATGCCGAACGAGTCCTCGCTGAAACGCACGATGTAGTGGCCGGTTTTCGCATTGAAACCGACAAGGCCATGCAGTTGCTCGGCGGCTGCGCAGATGCTGGCGGACGTGATGCTCATCTAAACCTCGCAATGACGGTGGGCGATTTGGCTGTCATAGCCTAAGGCGTCGTGCGCAGGGCTTCTTGCTTGAGATCAATAAGCCGGCATATCCGCTTAGCCGACTTGGCGCAGGCCCTCGACGGCTTGCCGGGCGTTGCGGCTTGCACGGCGGTCAGCACAATCGTGCACGCTCGCCGGGGGCTTATTGAACTGGCGTGTGCGGATCGGGCGCTTCGTCGGCATAAGGAAAGATAGCGCGGTACTTCTCTGGTAACTGGCCATCGGCCCGCAGTGCCTCGATGGCGCGGTCGAAGTCGTCGCGCAGTTGCCGGGCACGGGGCGACGCTTGGGAAAACGCCATGGTGAAGTCCTGCTGCAACAGGGTGACATGCGGCAGCACCGGCAGATCGGCCTCCTTGAAACCGGATTCCGCCGGGTCCTGGTAGTCGAGCAGGTAGTCGGCCCGTTGCAGATACATCATTTGCGCCGCCGCTCTGTGAGTCGGGGCTGTACTGGTGAGCACGCCATTGGCCGGATTCTCGGCCACTGCCGCCAGAGGCGAACCGGGGTAAACCAGGCCCTGGATCAGCAGGATGCGCGTATTGCGCAGCTCGTCGAGCTGCGCCGGCGGCGGTCGATCCTGGTAATAGAGATTCAGCAACACCCGGGCAATCAGGTAGCGGCTGCGCAAGGTGTACTGCGACATCACCGGATGCCGGACGAGCGAGGGGCACATATCGATCGAGCCGTTTTCCATCGTCTTGAACAAGCGGTAACTGGGGTACTCGATAAACTGCGTCCGGTAGCCGGCGCGTTGCGCCACCCGATCGAAAAACTCCAGCAAATGCCCGGCGGGCTGGCCTCGCTCATCGGTATAGGAATAAGGCGGGAAGTCGATATAACCCACGCGGACGGGCGGCTGATCAGCTACCTCAGCTCGCGCCCACGGCAACGGAATGCCGGCCAGGATGGCGGTCAATAACCAGGCAAAGCGTTTAGGCGGCAGGAGAGTCATATGGATCAGACTAGCTCAGGCGCGGCGAGTCGGGTGCCGGAACTGTAGCGGGGGAACAACCCCGGATTGCGCTGGCGCTTATCCAGGCTACAAGAGCCGCGTAGTGAATTTTGGGGGGAGGCAGTCTGCGGCGAATGCGGGGTTGCCCGGTCGAGTTCTGCTGAACATCGATCCGGGCTTTACGCATGGGTCAGTTTTTCGGCGAGGAGGAGAAGGCGCTGATCTTGCCGAACGGCGAGCTTTGCATGCCGACATTCACCGCCATCAGCGGCGAGTTGTTCACCCACACGTCGTCGATCACGATGGTTTCGCCGAGGGCGTCGTTGTCGGCGGCGACCAGCAGGTAGTAGGTGCCGTCTTCCGGCGCTTCGCCATCCCAGCTCAGGTTGATCTGGCCGACTACGGCCGCGGCGCTGGTGGGTTTGTTGGCGATCACCGTGCCGTAGGCGTCGAGCAACAGTGCGCGCGGCTTGAGCGCCAATTTATTGAAGCCCGAGCAGGGTTCGTGGCACAGCGAGTTGACGTTGAGCGTGTAGTGCTCGCCCTTCTTCAGCGACAGGGAAAAGACCCGGTAGTTGGAGATCGAACTGCCGAAGTCCATGCGCGGCTCGTCGGCGCCGATCGGCCACTGCGGGGCAAGCAGGCCGGACGCCAGCGGCAAGGGGATCGCCCGGGTGTTATGGATGGCCTCCAAGGTGTTCCTGGCCATCGGGCTACTACCGGCCTTGACCGATTGCTCATAGATCTTTTGTGGATTGCTGGCGCAGGCGGTAAGCAGAAGGCAGCCTGCCAAGGCGAGAAACTTATGCACGGTATAACTCCTGGGTGACAACGTCCTTGTGTGCACGGGCGCGGGTGGCGCGGCGGGCGGCGATTCTAGCCGCTTTGCGTGCTGCGGTTTGTGATCAATGTCCTTTTGCGCGCTCCGCTAGCCGAAGGGCGGGGCTACCGCCCTGGCGGGTCCTGTCAGCCGTTCAGCCCGACATAGACGTTCTGTACGTCATCATGGGCATCGATGGCTTCGAGGAAGGCTTCGACTTCTTCCATCTGCGCATCGCTGAGTGTGGTCACCGGGTTCTTCGGGCGATAGCCCAGGTGCGCCGATTGCACGGTAAAACCCTGCTCGGGCAGGGCTTTGCAGACCGCGTCCAGGTCGGTCAGCTCGGTGATGAACAGGGTGTTGCCTTCGTCGGCCGCTTCGAAATCCTGGGCACCGGCTTCGATCGCCGCCAGCTCCGGGTCGGCATCGCCTTCGGGGGCGGCTTCGATCAGGCCGACATGGTCGAAATCCCAGGTGACCGAACCGGACGCGCCCATCTGGCCCTTGCGGAACAGCACGCGAATCTCGGCCACGGTGCGGTTGATGTTGTCGGTCAGGCACTCGATGATCACCGGCACCTGATGCGGGGCGAAGCCCTCGTAGGTCACCCGCTCGAAGTTCACGTGCTCGCCGAGCAGACCGGCGCCTTTCTTGATCGCACGCTCCAGGGTGTCCTTGGGCATCGAGGCTTTTTTCGCCTGGTGCACGGCCAAACGCAATTTGGGGTTCATATCCGGATCGGCGCCGTTGCGCGCGGCAATCATGATTTCTTTGACCAGGCGGCCGAAAATCTTGCCTCTGGCATTGGCGGCGGCTTCTTTAGGTTTGGCTTTCCATTGGGCGCCCATGGCTGTTCTCTTGATCTGTGCGGTGGAGAGGCTTGCCTGCCGTATCGGGTCGCCGGGAGTGAACCGTGGCGCCACAGGAGCAGGATGACGAATGATAGGCGGGGGATTTTAGTCCCTTCGACGCGCGGTGGCACCCGGCAATTTTCATATTGCCCTGGCAATGGCGCACAAGGCTTGCGCTAGAGCCCTTGCGTGCAGGTCGGCCGGCGCCAGCTGCGGTCGGGGCGTGAGTTATGGCAACCAAGCGGCAGGTAAGCGGGTCTACCTTAGAACCTGAACCGGTAACAGGAGACAAACGATGCGCAAGGTATTGGTGGCTTTCGATGGGTCGGACAGCTCGAAGCGTGCCCTGCAGTATGTGATCGACTTTGCCCGTGATCATACCGTGGCTGTGCAGGTGCATTTGCTCAATGTGCAGTTCGAACCCACCCTGTATGGCGAATACATAACCCCCGAAATGATCGATCAGATGCAGCAGAAATTGTTGGACGCGGCGTCCAAGACGCTCGAATGGGCGGTCGACCAATTGCGCTCGGCGGGCATCGAGTATCAGACCCACACCGCGCTCGGTAATGTCGCCGAGCAGGTCGCATTGCTGGTCGAGCAACTGAACTGCGACACCGTGGTGATGGGCACCCGCGGCCTGGGCAACTTCACCGGCTTGCTGTTGGGCTCGGTGGCCACGCGGGTCGTGCATGAGGTGTCGGTGCCGGTGCTGCTGGTGAAATGACCGGGGCTGTCGATAGCCGATCGCGGCGCAGTGCGCTGCCGGCGTTCTTGGGCTTACCGTTGTCTAGCCTGCTAGCCGGCATGCGAGGTGCAAGATTCCGCCAACTGCAACGGGAAGAAGATATGGCGATTGGATCGGATGGTTTTTTCCAGGCCCGTGGCTGGGCGCTCGGTCGCTGCTTGGCGGTGGCGATGTTCAGCATGCTTGGCATAGCCGGGGCGCAGGCCGCCGACGATGCCCTTGTCGCCTCGATCAACGATTATCGTTTGGCGCCCGAAGGTTGCGCCGGTCGGCAGCCGACCTCGCTTGGCCCGCTGGCGCCGAACGATCGACTGGCGCGTCAGCGGATGACGTCCGCCGAGCAATTGCAGAGCGCCCTGCAGCAGGCCGGCTACCAACCCGCGGCGGCGCAGGTGATCGCCGTCTCCGGGCCTTCGAGTCGGGATGCCGCGTTGGCCGCGCTCAAGCAGCGCTATTGCGCCATTTTGCTGGACCCGCAATATGCCGAGGTCGGGGTGCGGCGCGATGGCAACAGCTGGCAGGTGGTACTCGCGCGGCCGCTATTACCGAGCAATCTGGGCGATTGGCAGCAAGCGGGGCGGGCAATCCTCGAGCAGGTCAACGAGGCGCGCGCTAAAGCCCGGCGTTGCGGCTCCCAAGCCTTCGATGCGGCCGCGCCGCTGACCTGGAACGAGGCGCTGGCCCAGGCATCCCTGGCCCATAGCCGCGACATGGCGACACGCAATTATTTCAGCCACCAGGACAAGCACGGCGACCTGGCGGGCAAACGGGCGACGCGTGCGGGCTACCGCTGGCAATCGATCGGCGAGAACATCGCCGCGGGGCAGGGGGCGGCGAAGCAGGTGGTGGCCGGTTGGCTGGCCAGCCCGGCGCATTGCTTCAATATCATGAATGCGGATTTCACCGAGATGGGCGCCGCCTATGCGGTCAACCCGCAGAGCGATGCGGCGATCTACTGGATCCAGGTGTTCGGCACGCCGCGTTAGGTTACGGGCGCGAGCAGCCGTAAGCCTTGCAGACGGAGCGTGCCGTCTGCGAGGTTGGTTGCGCAGATGCGATCAGTCCTGGCGGCTGGTGACTTCCAGCAGGTGGTAACCGAACTGGGTTTTAACCGGGCCTTGCACGACATTCAGGGGCGCGCTGAATACCACGGTGTCGAATTCGCGAACCATCTGGCCCGGGCCGAAAGAGCCGAGGTTGCCGCCGTCGCGGCTGGACGGGCAGGTGGAGTTGTCCTTGGCCACTTGGGCGAAGTCGGCACCGCCTTCGATAGCGGCTTTCAGTTCGTTGCACTTGGCTTCGGTTGCAACCAGGATGTGACGGGCAGTGGCTTTGGCCATGGGTGATGCTCCTATTGAATAGGCGGTAAAGCCTACCGGAATTGGTGGGGTATTCGAAAGGCCAGGGGCGCCCGCTACGTCTGCGCAAGACCTAGGACGCAAGGTGAAGGCTTGCGATGCTCCATCCTACGAGAGTGCGCCTTCTGTAGGAGCCAGCTTGCTGGCGATGCTGTTGGATCGCCAGCAAGCTGGCTCCTACACGGAGTTGCTGCATGCAACGGGTAACGGCGGCATAGCCTTTATCTGAGCATTCCGACCTCTTTGTAAAAGCGCTCGGCCCCTGGATGCAGCGGGATGGGCAAGCCCTCGAGGGCCGTTCTCAGCTTGATCGCGTTGGCGGCGGGGTGCGCCTCGGCCAAATTGTCGAGGTTTTCGAATATCGCCTTGGTCATCTGGTAGGCCACATCGTCGGGCACCTTGATCTGGCTGACCAGGATATTGGCGATGGCCGCGGTCGGCACGTTGCGCGGTTGGCCGGCATAGGTGCCGCCCGGTATCAGCCTGGGCTGGTAGGCGCTGTTGCCGATCCTCTCCACCACTTCCGCGGGGATCGGTACGAAAGTGATCGGCATCGCCTCGGCCAGCTCCCGAATCGCCGCCATGCCCAAGCCGGCGGACTGCAAGATGGCGTCCAGTTGGCCGCGTTTGATGAGCTCCAGCGACTCGGCGTAGGGCTTGAATACCACCTTGCCCATGTCCTCGTAGCTCAGGCCCGCCGCCTGGAGGATCTCCCGGGCGTTGAGCTCGGTGCCGGAGCGCGGCGCGCCCACCGAAATACGTTTGCCCTTGAGGTCGTCCAGGGCCGTGATGCCCGATTGGCGGGTCGCCACGAGCTGAATGTAGTTGGGGTAGATCGCGGCAATCGCGCGCAGTCTGTCGCGTGGCGCCCTGAAGCCCGCCTCTTGCTTGCCTTGCCAGGCGTCGGCCACCGCATCGCCGAGGGCGAAGGCGAGTTGACCGCGGGCGATCTGCAGCAGGTTGAGGTTTTCCACCGAGGCTTTGGTGGCGTGCACCACGCTTGTCGAGCCGGCGATGCGCTCGTTGTACAGCTGCGCAAGCTCATTGCCGATGGGGTAGTAAACGCCGCTGGTGCCGCCGGTCAGTATGTTGATCGTATCGGGCGTGGCGAGGGCGGCGCTGCTGGCGCTCAGCAGCGCGGCGGTCGCCAACCTCGCCAAGCGTTTAGCCAGGCGTGCCGGCGCATTGGTCTGGTTAGCGGTCACAGGGCTTGAGGTTGCGGGCAAGTGTAGTGTCGTGTTGTGCATGAGTTGGCCTCTTGTTTTTCTTATTGGTCGCCTACGCGCCAGCAGGCACGGGCCTCTGCGCTACAGCAGATGGCATGCCAGAGCCGCGAACTCCCGTGCTAGCCGGCCTGCTCGAATATTGCTCGGTTATGGTCGGCGGAATCATGCCGAGTGCGTCGTTTGCTGCCGGGCAAATAGGCGAAAATCCGCCGATTGCGGGATCGTGGGGAAGGCTGCTGGGCCAGCTGGCCGGCCCTCGCCGAGGACCTCGTTTTTGCCTGCATGGGAACGCTTTCCAGAAAATTTCCACTCAGTTGGAAATAAACCGACCGCTGGAGATTCTCATGGGTGCCGTGTCCGTCAGGGCTTTCAATTACGTGCAGCGCTTCTCCTGTCTGGCCGAACGCTGCGAAGACACCTGCTGCAAGGATTGGCGTATCTCCATCAGCGAGCGCGACCGTGGCGTGTCGGGTCAGGCGCAGCCGCTCTATGAAAACCTGATCGTCAAGGATGCGGGCGGTTATCAGATCGCCAAGAGGCCCGATGGCCACTGCGTGGCGCTCGAAGGCGGGCGCTGCAAGGTACATGCGCAATTCGGCGAGCAGGCGCTGTCGAACATCTGTGCCAACTTTCCGCGCATGTTCCGTTTGATCAATGGCTCCCTGGTGAAAGCGGCGAGCATGGGTTGCCCGGAAATCACCCGTCTTTGCCTGTTCGGCGACGATCCTTTCCATCTGAACGAAATCCAGCAGGACGATTTCCACCTCACCGATGCCAATAACCAAGCCTTCGAGGGCCTGAGCGCAGCCGACTGGTACGCGGTGGTGAATACCCCTTTGCAGGTGGCATTGGCGCCTGAACTTTCGGCCGAACAGGCCCTGATGCGTTTGTTCGACATGGCCCGCCGGCTTGCGTCCTTGCCGCATTCGCGTTGGGCCGAATCGCTGCCCACGCTGATGTCCGATTATCGGCAGGCGGCAGCCCAGGAGGCGCCTCCAGCGGCCGACCCGCTGGTAAGCGTGCTGATGGACATTCTCCATGGTCCCAATGTGCCGGCGGCATTGCCGCAGCGAGTTCTCGGCGCCCTGGCCGGCGAAACCCCGGACTGCAATCATGCGCTGCTAAAACCGGCCTACCCCGAGCTCTACCGCGCCGACGTACGCGCAGCGCTGCAGCCCATTCTCAAGCGCTTTATCGCCGCCGAGATGACCCGTACGGGCTTCCCTTTCATCTCGACCACCAGCGCCGGCCAGGATTACGGCCTGAACCTGGCCGAATGGGGCGCCACCCTGGCGATCCGCACGCTGACCTTGCGCTACCTGCTGCTGGCCCATTGCGACCTGACGACGCAACAAGCGCCCACGCGCGACGAGATCGTCGAACTGGTCTACCGCTTCTGCCGAGCCGCCAGCCATAGCCTCGCCACGGCCTCGGAAAAGGCGTTGCGGCAGGCCATCAGCGAAGGGGGCAACCGCTATCTGGCAGCACTGATCGGCCAGCTACCCATGGATTGAGTGGCTCGTCGGAGAGTTCTGTACCGCTGGCTGAGTCCGCAGGTCGGTAGGCCTTCGCACCCACCACAACTGTAGATATCTGTTTATGCGCAAGGCTCGGGTTATATTTCTGTGGGAGGCCCGACCTCGGGGCGAACTTTTAAGCCGCGTTCGCCAGACGATAGCCGGGCAGCCCTGCGGGCTGCATTCGCCGCGGGGGCGCGCCTCCTTCGAGTCCTGCGCCGCTGGCCGAGCCTGTCGCCCGAATGCAATCCGGGAGCGATAGGCAGGTAGCTGGTCAACGCCGTTCACTCTACAGGAACGGTACCGCTCGCACTGGCGGCGGTAAGGTTCAGGCCATGCCGGGGCCCGGCTGCGCTGGTTCTTCCTCGTCCACCGCCAGATCGAACAAGGGGTCGAGCGCGTAGCTGCTGGCTGCCACGCGCTCCAGATGGCGGATGTGGCCGGGGCGGAAGTTGCTGTGTTCTTGCGGTTCGAGGTGCAGCGCGGCGACCGCTGCCAGCACTTCTTCGCCGACGACGGTTTCCTCTTCGAGCAGGCGCGCACTGATCCGGTCCAGCGCCGGCTTGAGGCGTTGCAGCAATTTCAGGCATTCGCCTTCGAGCTGTTGCAGCAGCTCGTCGGCCGCCTGCAAGGCTGCGCGCGGGTCGCTTTCCAGGTGGGCATCGCGCACCGCTTGCAGGCTCAGCAACGAGCCCGTCGGGCCCATGCCCAATGCGCCGACCATCGACAAGGCGATCTTGCTCGCCTCGTGCAGATCCTGTCCGGCGCCGGAGGAGACTTCATGGAAATACAACTGCTCGGCGACGCGACCGGCCAGGAGCATCTGGATGCGTGCGCGCAGTTCGGATTGCAGGTGCAGGCGTTTGTCCTCCGCCGGCGTTACCAGGGTTACGCCCAAGGCCTGGCCGCGGGGCAGGATGGTGACCTTCTCCACCCGGCCGCAATTCAGCGCCGCGGCGACTATGGCGTGGCCGGCCTCGTGTACCGCGATGCGCCTGCGCTCGCTGGCCGACAGTACGCTGGCGCCCAGCGGCTGCTCGCCGATGCGGCAGGTTTCCAGGGCGTCGACGAAGTCCTGCATGAGCAACTCGCCACGTTGGCCGCGCGCGGCGAGCAGGGCGGCGTGGTTGACGATATAGGCGATGGCCGCCGGGGTCAGGCCGACGCTGTTGCGCGCCAACTGCGGGTAATCGACTTCTGCGCACGCCTTGGTCTTGCCGGCATAGAGGCGGAACAGCTGCTCGCGTTCGGCCAGGCTCGGCAGGCCGACGGCGATGCTGCGGTCGAAGCGTCCTTCGCGTACCAGGGCCGGGTCAAGCGAGTTGGGGAAGTTGGTGGCGCCGAGCACCAATACGCCGCTATCGGCGGCGAAACCGTCGAGTTCGGTGAGGAACTGGTTGACGATGCGATTGCCCTCGGCATCGCTGGAACGGCTGGCTTCGCTACGGCGGCCAATGCCGTCGATCTCGTCGATGAAGAT
This sequence comes from uncultured Pseudomonas sp., assembly GCF_946885885.1. The sequence goes on along the minus strand of NZ_CAMPHN010000069.1, from coordinate 11,554 downwards.
GATGCAGGGTGCATGTTTACGGGCGTTGCGGAACAGCGATTTGACCTTCTGAATGCCGACGCCGAAATACATCGAGGAAAAATCGCTGCCACTGACCTGGATGAAATGCGCCTCGCATTCGCTGGCCAGGGCCTTGGCCAGTTGGGTTTTACCGGTGCCGGGCTCGCCGGTCAGCAGCACGCCCTTGGGCGGTCGCGCGCCGAGGGCGGCGAAGGCGGTCGGGTCGCGCAGGTAGGCGGTGACGTCCTGCAACGCCAGCTTGGCTTCGCCGGCGCCGATCACGTCGGCGAAGCAGACTCCGGTGCCCTGCTTTAGCGTTTGGTAGGGGCGCAGCTGCCACGCGCCGAAACCGAGGGCGGCGAGGAGCAACAGCAGAAACGGCCATTGCATGAGCAGCATGTGATACCAGCGCCGCTCGCCATCGGTGTCGAACAAGGCCACCGGAAACAGCCGGGTGCCATTGGCGTAGTCGCGCAGGATGGTTTCGCCGATGCGCCCGGACTGGTCGGCCAGCCAGTAATGCTGGCCGTCGACGGTGCTGACGTAAATCCCATGGTTGCTCAAGGCGGCGCTGGCGATGCGCTCGTTGCGCATGTCGCCGACCAGGGTGGACAGGTCGCGGCGGTTGGCCGTCCAGGCGTCGGTGGAGCGTTCGAGGGCCTGCAGCATGGCCGCCGATGCATCCTCGGGCACGGCGTCGGGCGCGGAGCTGGCATACCGGTAACTGGCGATCCCGACAGCGGCGAGGACCAGGCTCAGGGCCAAGGTATAAACGAGACGGCGATGACGAGCGAGAAGCGATTTTTTCATGTGCACCCACAGCGGCGAAGGCTTGACGACATCGCCCGGGCGGGGCGAACGACGCGCTAGCGAGGCGCCGCCCGCGAACAGCCGCCGGCTTGGCGGCAAACTCGCACGCGTTTGGATTATCGACACAAGAGCGCAGCTATTCAGCGTCCGGAGACGAACGGAGCCGCCGTTGGTCGGTAGCGGGGAACTCGGGCAGCTACAACGAAGCGGCTTGACGTTCACCTTCAATCGCGGCCAAGGCCGCTCCTACCAAGGGCGCGCGCTCCTGTAGATACTATGTTTATGCGCAAGGCCGTGACTTCGTAGGGTGGATGACGCTTCACCCATCCACCAACTGCGGTGGTGGATGAAAAAAACGTCAGCTACGCGCCCCGATCCACACAGCTAGTACCGCTCCCTGTAGCCCGGATGCAATCCGGGGCAGCGGTCTTATGGCAGCTAACGATGTCCCGGAGTGCATCCGGTTCGAACTGACGTAGATCACGCATATGCATTTTTCTGTTACAGACAAAAGCATTAGGGCTTGCCAATACCGGGTGGGAATGGCGTAGGCTGATGACGTCGCCTTGGGAGGCGACGCTATTCGCGAACAGTTGAAGAAGGAAAGCTTTTATGCAAATCCAAGTTCACAGCGATAACCACATCGAAGGCAGTGCCCGTCTGGTTGAGTGGGTGCGTGCCAGTGTTGCCAGCAAGCTGGAGCGCTTCGACGATGAGTTGACCCGTATAGTCGTCCACCTGCATGACGACAACGGCCAAAAGGCCGGCGCACACGACAAGCGCTGCCAGATCGAAGCACGGCCCAAAGGGCTGCAACCCCTCTCCGTCAGCCACAAAGCAGAGTCACTGGAGCAAGCTCTCGAAGGCGCCATGGAGCGACTCAATCACGCCCTCGGCCACCAATTCGGCAAGTTGCGCAACAAACGCGCAACGCCACTGCAAGACGACACCATCACCGACATCCCCGGGCAGGACGCACTGTTGCATGAAGACTTCCTCGCGGAGCAACAGCTGCGCGCGTTAGGCTGAACCCACCCGCGCGTTCCCACGCGCCACGCGTGGGAACGCCTCCCTTCTTGGATAACCGATCGACCCTCCAGCCTGAGCACGGTCGGCATTACCGCAGGCTTGGCGGTATTCAGTTTTCTGGTGCACCCTCCTCGATCCATTGAGAAATGATGGCTTGCTCCGCCGGGGTCAGGCCTTCGGCGCTGCCCAGGGGCATGGGCGAGCCGATACCTCCGGGCACGCTGTCCTGTTGGTCGCTGATTTTCAGGTAGAGATAACTGCTCAGCGGGTTACCGCTGCTGACACCGTCCGCATCGATATAGCGGGTGGTGGTGGTATGGTTGGAGAAATCGAACAAGTTGGAGTAGATCAGGTGGAAACCGTCGGCACCGGGTGCGTTGCCGTGGCAGCCGGCGTCGGTGCAGCCGTTGCCGTCGACCATGCCCTGAATGGTCGAGTCGAACGTCAGGTCGGCGACCACCACCGGCGGCGCGGTCGAGCAATCCGTCCAGGGCGCCATAAAGGTATTGCCGAAGTTATCCAGCAGTGCCGGTTGATGCGGGTTGAGGCTCAGCCAGAACTGTTCGTAGGTGGCCTTGGCATGCGGCATCACCTTGATGCCGCATACGGCATTGTCGACGAAGGTCTGGGCGACGAAGTTCTCGTCGCTTTCGAACGTCAGGTCCGAGTCGTACTGGGCGGTATGACAGGCCCGGCAGGAGGGTGAAACGATCTCGCGATAGGCCTGCTCTTCCGTGGCATCGCCGGTCCAGGCGGGCACGACGAAATCGGCCTTCTGGCTATGGGTGGCCGGGTTGGCGTCCACCCAGTCCTCGTAGAACTTGCTTTGCAGCGCCAGCAGGCCGGTGGCGCTGGCCGGGTGGGTGGCGCTGATCAGGTCGTTGAGGTCCTTGAATGCCTGTTGCTGGGTGGCCTTGTTCCAGGTTGTGCTGCCCAGGTAGTTATCGACGAAGGTGAAGGCCTGCAGGTCGAACGGCAGGAATACTGCGCCGAGGTCGGCGGTGGTCGGGTTCGTCGGATCGAACGCCGGAGCACTGAGGTCCAGGCCGTTGTTCTGCAGCGAGCCGCCATGGCAGACCATGCACAGTTGTGGCACCGGCCGCTCGCCTTTGCCATCGAGGTTGGCGTTGAGCAGCAGCGCGCCGTCGGGAAACGCCGGGTCGCCCGAATCGTCCACGCCGTCGCCATTGCCGTCGCCGAAATAGACGTAGAACTTCACTGCCCGGCTGGTGCCGACAAAGGCGCCGTCGCTGTCCGGGTCATCGAGGAAGGAATGCTCCATGGCCACCGTGGCCACGGCATTGGCATCGGTGCCGCTGGCGTTCTCGGCATCGACGGTGCGCTTGAAGTCCTCCTGGTCGTCGGAATCGAAGGCATCGCCGTCCAGGTAATTGGTGACGTAGCAGACAGTGTCGCAAATAGTCGGATCGTCGGCGTCACAGGCATTCTTCCAGCAATGCATGTCGCGCCCGAAACCCAGGTCGCCGGAATTGGCGTAGAGCGCGTGGCTTTCGCCGCCACCGGGATAGCCGTTGTGGGCCTTGAAGTCATCCAGGGTGCGTCTGTGATTATGCGGGTCGATGGTCTCGTAATAGGCCTGGGTGGCATTGAGGATGGCATCGCTGAAATCGGTGCCGTCCGGGCCGGCCGCTACTAGATCCGGTTGCAGCTCGGCGAGGAAGGAGGCCGCGGCGGGGTTGTATTGCAGGCCGGCGAGGAACACATCGACCGGGTCGGGTGGCGCACCGAGATCGCTCAGCGCGATGCTGACCCGACAGGCGCCGTACGGGTTGGTGCCGACACAGCCATCGCCGGGGGCGCATTCGAATTTCGGCTTGTTGGGATCGGTGGGCACCTGCGGGTCGCCGGTATTTACCGAGAACTGGCCGAAGGGTTGATCGGGCTCGATGCCGCCATCGTCGACGCGGATCGGAATGACATAGATGTCTTCGTTGCTCGGCAGGTTGTAGAGGGCGTGGATCTTGGCATCGCCGACGCCGGTATTATCGATGTTGCGGGTGATGATGCGCGGCGCCGCTCCGCCGGGGTCGGGGATTATCACCTCGACCTTCTTGAAGGTGCCGGGCAGGGCGCTGGCGTCCAGCTTCACGCAGGATTGATCGATCTTGGTCACGTCCATGTTTTCTGCCGAGAAGTGCTTGGCCTTGGCCAGGTAGAACTGGCCGCCGGCATCGAGCGTGGCTTCGCCGTCCTGCACCCAGATGCCATTGGCTTCGTCGTAGGTCAGGTAGGGAATGGTCGGTGGAATGGCGGCGGGAAACGCCAGTTGCAGCGGATCGACCGGGATGATCACCTCGGCCTCGACGCCCGCGGCCAGGTTGAAGCTGTGCCCGAGGCTATCGCTGATCTCGATGGTGCCCGCGCCATAACTTTGCATCACCCTGAGGTCGCGGTTCAGGTCCAAGGCGCTCCAGTCGCCCGGCATGGCATCCGCCGCATAGATGTCGATGGTGGAGAGTTTTATATCGACCAGGCCGCTGGGCGGATTCCGGTTTTCATCGACCAGGCCGTTAGCCGGTATGCGCACGCGGATGCCGGGGCTGCATTGGCGCGGTTGGCGGGCAGCGGCCAGGGCCAGGCGGTCTTCGCGGGGCAACTTGCCGTCGACGACCTTGCCGGTGCCGTTCTGGAACTGGATGCGGTCGCGTAGTGGGGTGGCCTTCCAGTCGAAGCGACTGCTTGGGTTACCCCAGCAACGCTCTTGGCTGGTCTGGTCGGTGAGCTCGATGGCCTGTTTAGGGTCCTGATCCTTGATGATGCGTGCCGGGTAGAGGGTCCAGCGCCCGCCGCGCTGGCTGTCGTCGTAGATCCGCGAGAAGAATGCGTAGTCGGGGTGGCTGATGTGCAGGATATAGCGCTCCAGTTCCTTGACCCGCAGGGTGAAATGGCCGGCCGCATCGGTGGTCGTGCTCTTGCCGGCAACCGTCACGCTGGCGCCGGCCAGGTGCGGCACGTCCGCACCCATTACCTTGCCGGAGAAGACGATGCCTTCGCCGTTCGCATCGGTGTTCAGCACCAGATTGGTTTTGCGGTAACCGCCGAGGTTGTCGTAAGCGATCAATTCCACCTGATGCTCGCCAGGGGCCGAGGGCAGCTTCCAGGTCACCGACGGGTCACTGGTGCTGCTCAGCGTGCCGGCGCCGGGGGCAAGGCGCCAACGGTATTTCAAGGGTTCTTTCTGGCTCGGCGCCGGTTCGGCGCTGAGGCTCACCTCGTCGCCGGGGCGTGGCGAGCGTACCCGTTGCGCGGCAGCATTGCGGGCGATCAGCGGCAACAGTGCGGGCCGCCGGTTGGGCAGGCGGATATCCAACCGATAGGTGCGGCCGCTGCCCAGCACGGTAGGGCCGAGGCTGCGCTCGAAGTTGGCCTGATCGACCTGGGTGCGTACCTTGAGAAACTGTTGGGCGGGCACCAGCGGCAACAGGTACTGACCCTGATTATTGGCCGGCGCCTGACCGAGCGCGACATCCTTATCCAGAGCGGTAACGAGCGGGAAGGCGTTGATATTGGCGAGGATGTCATAGGTGCGCGGGATGCTGCCGTCCATCAGGCGCACCTCGCCGTACAGCGAGCCGAAATTGGCTTTGCGCTCCACCTGAATCTGCACCTTGCCCAGGTGCAGAATCTTATTGCCGACCTTGACCGGCTCCTTGCGGCAATCGCTGATATAGCCGGGCGCCTTCCAGCACAGCCGATAGTCTCCGGGCGCCACGCGGTTGAAGGCGAAACGGCCGCTGAGGTCGGTGGGCAGGGGGCCGAATTCATCGCCATCGGCATTGGTCAGGGTCACGCCGATGTTCGGCAGGAACACCTCGCGGGTGACGGTGCTGTTTTCCGTGGACGGGTTGCTCTTGCCGGCGGGCGTGCTGGTCACCCGCACCGTGGTCACGATGAAGCCGCGCACGGCGCGCGGTTCGGTCGGTTGTGGGGCGCAACCGGGCATGGCCAGACCGCCGAGCAGCAATGTCAGCGGAATGAGACTGTGGTGAAAACCGCGAATAACGTTCAGGGCGCGCATGATCCTTTCTCCCTCGCCGAGTCGATAATCCAACCGGCGCGATTACAAGAATCGCCGCCGGTCGGGAGTAAGGACGTGCTTCCGGGAAAATCAGCTAATCCACAACTATGTCGGAGACCGTCCTTGTGCATTGGCCTTGCCCGCCGTCGAGTGGGCAGGGCCTAACAGGCCGTTGAAAAACTACCTGCGTTGCCATCGCGGCGTTAAAAACAGGCCGGGACTCGGCGTCTGAAAATGCTCATTTACAGCTCGTAAAGTCGAGTGCGACCCCAGTCGCTTTTTTGCCTGTTTTTGTCTTGCGCTGGCTGCCTCGCCTACGTTTTTCAACGGCCTGCTAACTAAACGGTTGGATAACGAAGGGGCGAATGCGGCTTTGGCGCCGCAGCGGCCGGTTATCTGCCGTCGAAGCGAGGGAGGGGCACGTCGTCGAGAGAGGTCTCGATAGAGATATGTGCAATCCCTTGCATGGATTGACTGACATTAGCAGAGATTCGCAGCGGCAAATGGTGACGGGATAAACGGTAGTGCCAGATGATTTATCGGCACAGCGACTTTTCCGACGATTCCCATGCTCCGGCATTTTGGGTGTGGGCGGTTTGCCATCATGCTGTGCTTTGCATACAGTACCGTCCGCCGCGACGACGGCGGATTTTTCAGTCAATGTTTTTCAATCAACAAGGACGATCCAAATGAAGTTGAAGATGTTGGGAATGGCTCTGGCCATTACCCTGGCCGGCTGCGCCAGTTTCCCTGGTGATCAGGTTCCAGAAACCACCTTGCCATCGATGGCCAGTTACCAGCAGCGTCCCAGTGTGTTTGTCGATTTCACCTTCTATCAAGGCAAGGCGGGCGATGCCAATGCGGTCGAAGTACCGCAGGCCAGGGATATGCTCAAGCCACAGCTCGAGGCTTCTTTGCGTGACTCGGGCTTATTTAGCCGCTACACGCTGGATGAATTCCAAAAGCAGCCGGGCGATTACACGCTTAAACTGAAGGTTTACAACAGCGGCTCCGCGGGTGCGGCAATGGTGAGCGGCATGATTTCCGGCTTCACCTTCATGGTGATTCCGGCTACCGCGAAGGATGAATACACCATGACGCTGCAGGTTCTGGATGAGCAGAACCAGCCAGTATTGGCCAAGCAGAACTATGATTCGGTGCGCACCTGGATGGGGCTGATCTTCATCCCAATGATGGGCTATACGCCGGGCGAAGCGATCAACGACAGTTTCCGCCGCCAGCTCAATGCCTTGTTGAAGCAAATGGTCGATCAGCAAGTGCTGAAGTACGCGCAAGAGGTTTTGCCGCTGCGCGGCTGACCGAGATAGGCGCGACCTGATGGGCGCGCCTATGCCTTTCTACCTACTGCTTCATCGCTTTGATGAACGCGGGATCCTGATACAGCTCGGCCAGCAGTTTGCGTACCAGCGGGTTGAACGCATTGGCCGCAGCCGGGATCGCAATGGCGCCGACGAAGCTGCTGTCCCAGGTACTGGTTACCGTCTTGTTGCTGCTATAGAGGGAGCGCTCGCCTTCGCGGAGGTTGAAGTCCGCGCTGATCGCGCCGCTGCCGGTGCCGACCGCTGCATCCAATTTGCTCTGGCGCAGCTGTACATCCAGGCGGCGCGAGGCGGATGGTTCCAATAATCCCGCCAGACGCAGTTCATCTTCCAACGCCTTTTGTACATGCTTGCTGATCGACCCTTCCGGGCTACGCACAGGGTTGGCGCGGACGGAAATCGAATCCTGCCCTTTGTCCGCCGCGACTGAGAGCGAATTGAGCTTGACCAGTGGAGCTTGATTTTTCAGTGCCTGCACGTTATCGAAGTTTGCATCGTAGCGTGGCATCGCAACGCCGCATCCCTGAAGAATCAGGGCGACAGTGGCAAGACAGATAAAGCGCTTCAGCATATGAATCCCTTCAGTTAGGAGTAATGGGGGGGCGATGCTAGCACACTGATAGTATCTGTCGCCTGCTCGCTAACAGGCTCATGGAGCAGCAACCGCTAAGCGCTTCCGATCAGGGGGTAGTCAGGTGAATGACGGGGAAAAGGCGCTGTCCAGTCGGCATCCTGATGGCCCTCACGTCGAAGCGTCGAGCCGTCAAGCCGTCCGCGTGGGAGCGAGCCTGTGACGCCGCGCGTCACGACTCCCTGCACCGATGCTGGGAGCAACTATCAGCGCGTCACGATATGCACGCGCCCGGCGCTGTTGTCGCGGGCGGGGGAGTGGGCGTTCTTCCAGCGGCCGGGGATGGCGTTGTCGCCGGCGGCGAGTTCCTCGGCGGTCATTTTCGCCGCGTCCGTCACGCCGATGCTGAACGAGGTGGCGTCCGGGTAGCCGGTGGTCAAGGTCTCGGTGCTGGCGGTCGCTGGCCTCGCGTCTTTTTCGTACCAGGCGACGCTGCGTTCGTTGATGTCGATGGCGCCGTTGCGCTGCATCACCTCTGCGACCAGGGCGATCGGTTTTTTGCTGTGCAGCGTCACCGTGACCACTATGGAGCCCCGGCGTACCGCTTCGGGGTAGCGGCCCGCGTGCTTGTCGGCATCGGCGCCGAATACCGAGCGGAAGAAGTCGCCGATCCTGTCGGCCAGCGAGTCCTCGTTGTATTTATGAACGGCGATATCCATTAGCTCGTTGTCGATGGTCTCGGGGTTACGTGAGGCCGACAGCTGAATATCCTCGCTGGGAATTCCCTCGGCCGTCAGTTGGCTTTTTACCTGTTCGGCCTCGGCGTAGCGGTCGAATGCCGCGATCAGAATATGGGTCATGGGGTCACCTTCGTTTCGAATACAAACCGTGCTGCATTCCATGGAGTTCGTCGGTCGGGCACAGGCAGATTGCCCGCGGCCTCAACTATTGGGCGCGAAATGCAGGGGGATGGTTCAAGGGGATTTGCCGAGTGAATCGTCGAGTTCGGTACATTCAAGTCGGCCGCCGACATGCTGGATATCGGGCTCGATTTCCAACTATCGGGCGCTACCCGGTTCGGCGTGCGGGTCCAGCATCAAGTCAAGGATGGTAAGCCAGCGTAAGGTCATGAATGACCTGCGGGGAGGGTGCGGCTGAGACAGCTATCAGGCGGATACAGCGGAAAAGCTGATGGCGCTCACGCCGAGCATGGGGGTAAACGGTAGGGCGGACGAACCCCGACTTGGTGTCTCGGTGGGTTGCACCCGCCCTACGCGATGGCTTGGTTCTTGTCATCCGCAACCGTCCAGGAAGTGCGGTGAGGGGCGTCGAGCGTAGCAACCCCCACCTGTCGATCGTTTCCGGGCGCTGTGTGGGAATACAGTTCGTGACGTTGCGCGTCATGAATCCCGGCTCGCTCAATCCCTCAGCCTTGCACGATGCCGGGCGTCCGCCCAGCTTTAGCGCCCTGGCCGGTTGCGGATGGTTTTGAGCAGGTCCTCGGGCGTGACCTGGCCGACCACCTGAGTGGCGGCGCTGCCGGGTTGCGGCAGGCCGAGGATGTTGCCCTTGATCTTGCCGATCACATGCATCTCGCACGGCTTGCAGTCGAACTTCAGCGTCAGCACCTCGTCGCCATGCACCAGCTGCATCGGCTCGACCTTGGTGCGCACGCCGGTAACGCCCTTGGCCTGTTTCGGGCACAGGTTGAAGGAGAAGCGCAGGCAGTGCTTGGTGATCATCACCGGCACTTCGCCGGTTTCCTCGTGGGCCTCGTAGGCCGCGTCGATCAGCTGCACGCCGTGGCGATGGTAGAAGTCGCGGGCCTTGTGGTTGTAGACGTTGGCGAGGAACGACAGGTGCGCCTCGGGGTAGACCGGCTGCGGGTTGCTCTCGGCCTTGCGTCCGCCGCGCGGATGGGCCGCGACCCGCGCTGCGGTCAGCGCCTCGATGGCTTCGCGGCGTAGCGCCTTGAGCTGCGAGGCGGGGATGAAGTATGCCTGCGGCGCATCCAGCTCGACGGCATCAGCGTGATAAATCGTCGTACCCAGCTGGGTCAGCAGATCGCGCAGCTGTTCCAGTGCCTGTTCCGGCTTGTTCGCCACACCAAAGGGGCCGTCCAGGCTCGCCATGGCGCGCACGCCGTCCTCGCTGGTGGCGGTCAATTCCAGGCGCTGCTCGCGCAGCGTCGCCTGCCAACTGACGCCGATGCGGCGCTCGGCGGAGGTCTTCTGCAACGCCTGCTGCCAGTCGTGGTCGAGGTTGCGGCTGAGCGGATGGTTCGGCCGCAGGCGGGAGAGGGCGGCCGGCATCTCGTTCGGCTCCACCCGGTAGCGCCAGCGCTTTTCGCCGTCTTCCTCGAACTCGTTTTTCAACTCGGCGATATTGGCGCGAAAGCCCACCACCTCGCGCTTGACCAGCACATTCAGGCCGTCGCCGTTGGACAGCGGCGCCTCGGTCACGGCGATCAGGTCGCGCTTACCGACTTTCTCGACATGGCCGACGGCCAGGCCGGTGAAGGTCGGCGAATCGAAAGCGCCGATATCGATCTTGCGCTCGCTGACGAAGTAATCGGTGCTGCCGCGGTGGAAGGTCTTGTCCGGATCGGGCACGAAGAAATGATCGGTACGGCCGCTGGAGGCGCGGGCCAGGTCCGGGCGCTCGGCGAGAATGCCGTCCAGGCGCTGGCGGTAATAGGCGGTGATGTTCTTCACGTAGCCCATGTCCTTGTAGCGCCCTTCGATCTTGAACGAGCGCACGCCGGCGTCCACCAGCGCGCTGAGGTTGGCGCTCTGGTTGTTGTCCTTCATCGACAGCAGATGCTTCTCGAAGGCCACCACGCGGCCCTGGTCGTCCTTCAAGGTGTAGGGCAGGCGGCAGGCCTGCGAGCAGTCGCCGCGGTTGGCGCTGCGCCCGGTCTGCGCGTGGGAGATATTGCACTGCCCGGAAAACGCCACGCAGAGCGCACCGTGGATAAAGAACTCGATGGCCGCGTCGGTTTCGTCGGCGATGGCGCGGATTTCCTTAAGGTTCAGCTCGCGGGCCAGCACCAACTGGGAGAAGCCGGCCTGGTCGAGAAACTTGGCCCGCTCCAGGGTGCGGATGTCGGTCTGGGTGCTGGCGTGCAGCTCTATCGGCGGAATATCCAGCGCCAGCACGCCCAGGTCCTGCACGATCAGCGCGTCCACGCCGGCGTCGTACAACTGGTGGATCAGCGCGCGCGCCGGCTCCAGCTCGTCGTCATGCAGGATGGTATTGATGGTGACGAACACCCGCGCGTGGAAGCGATGGGCGAACGCCACCAGCTCGGCGATATCGCTCACTTCGTTGCAAGCGTTGTGCCGCGCGCCGAAGCTCGGCCCGCCGATATACACGGCATCGGCCCCATGCAGAATCGCCTCGCGGGCGATGTGCACATCACGGGCGGGGCTGAGCAGTTCCAGGTGGTGTTTGGGCAGGGACATGGCGTTCTTCTTTATCAGGCTGGCACGGGCAAGGGGCGCATTGTAGCGGGCCTGTGGCGCAGAGGCACCAGCAGGTGCCGGGCGGCGGCAGGGGGGGCGGTGATGGGGCAGAGAAATAGGTAATAGACCGATGCGGAACCAGACGGTCGAGCCCTCCACTTAACCCCTAGGGTCTGTTGCCGTTTCAGCGCAAGCCGCGTTGCCGCGAAAAATCTCGCCAGGCTAGGCGTAGGACGCAGGTAATGGTGTTCCCTTGCCAAGTCCTACAACAACGCATGGCGAGATTTTCCGCGCAACCCGC
>NZ_CAMPHN010000068.1 GCF_946885885.1 uncultured Pseudomonas sp. | reverse complement strand
GATACGACAGGGCAAATCGCGCCTGGGTGTTTTCGTCGGGCGCAATATCGGGCGCATAGGTCGCCGACATTCCGGCAAAACGGCGTCCGTCGGCCAGCGGCTGGCCTTCGAACAGTTGTGGACGCTGCGTATAGGAACCATCCTCGTGGCGATAGAAAATCTGCCGGAAGTCGTTGACCAGCGTGGCCTCCATGCCCGGACGGGCCAGGGTCTCCTTGAATTCCATGAGGAAGTTCCGCTGCAGGTCCTTGATTTCCCGAAACGGCAAGGCTTCGCGCTGCAAGGATTGCTCGGTAGACAGCAGCAACTGCGCGGTCACCTCTCGCTCGATCGAGGACGAGTTGACATAGTAGGAAACCGCCCCCGCCCCCAGCGACACCAGGCCAATGCGAATTACAGCAAGGCGCAGGGCACGCGTAGTCAACGAATGCTTATGGGATACGACGCTGGGATTTTCTCGCACCATCTATCGAATTCCTCTACCGCCATCGCCCGATGGTGGCGGTTGTCCGCGTGAAGTCCTGTGGCCAAGATCGCGCCATGGCAATCGGCAGATATTGCTCAAGGGCTACTCCAGGCCATCGCTGCGGCAAGCGAACGGAAACGAATAGAAAGCGCCATCCACCATGGCGGCGATATCGCCGAATCGGCGCAGGCTGGCCATACCAAGGGCGCCCGATGCTGCGCGGGTAATTCCATCACTCCTGTTCCGCCAGGATTTTCGGCATCGTCGATGCGGTCGACGCCACCCAATACAGGCCACCGGGACGTATCGATAGCTGCTCGTCCGGAATGTGCCGGACGGCTAAACGAACATGACTCAAACGTACACACCTCCCCTTTCAATGCCGGGGGGAGTCACTCGTTATCCTAAGAAAAAGCCATGAACCGACATCCAAGCCATTCGAGTGAATCAACCCGTTAGCGACATTGCTTAGCTTTTCCGTATTCGGAATCAGTAATATCGAAACAGTGGCTTATGATGAAGATGTCAAGACACAGTGCCTATCGGGAAATACTGAATTTAAGTAAGCCTAATGACGATGTCGGTAGGGCGCCCCCTACCAGCGGGCTCGGAAGTGCTTGAATAACTGGTTTTTTCTGAGTTCTAATCCTGCTCAAAGCGTAGATTTCAATCTCGGGCGCCTACTTTTCTGCCGTGGAAAACGAAGCCGGCTTTTTCAACAGATTCTGCCGACTACTGCCAATAGCTACAGACGTCTCGACCATTTGCGCGGGTCTATGCTTGTCTTGCTCGCGTCAACGAAGCGACGCGCGAGCGCGACCAGCGAGGTCATATTGAGTTGGACGAGCTCCGCGTCGCGTGCCCAGTCGACCTCGCCGAACCGGCGGAAATAGCCGAACCCTGCGTTGTTGATCGGGATGTCGAACGGGTCGTTGGCAGTCGCGGCGTCCCATAGCGCGTGCGCGGCATCTGGCTTGCCGAGATCTGCTGTGATGACCTCGACCTAGACACCCTTGCAGGTTGCGGCGACCGCATCGAGTGCGTCGCGGTGCCGTGCGGTCAGCACGAGATCGACGCCGAGCGTTGCGAGCTCACGTGCGATTGCCGCGCCAACGCCGCTGGATGCGCCGGTCACCAAAGCCCGCTTGCCAAAGCGGGCGGTTATATATGTATTCAAATCCTTCTCCTTATTGCGAGGAACTCAACGGTCTGCGAGGTTTGCGCGTCGGCCATGGGATGAGCCTGTCAGGCGGGCAAAGACCGATCGACGGCATGTGCGCCTGCTACATCACCTGGACCACGACCTTGCCCTTGGCGCGCCCGCTGTCTACATAGGCCAACGCTTTCTGGGTGTCCGGAAACGGGAATACCTTGTCGACGACTGGGCGGATCGCGCCTGACTCGATAAGGGAAGTGATCTCGCGTAACTGCGCCCCATCGGCTCGCATGAAGACGAAGGTGTATTGCTTTCCCTGTCTCTCGGCCTGTTTCCTGATTCCGGAGCTCAGCAGGCGCAGCACCTGTTTGAGCGGCCATGCCAGGCCCCGCGCGGCGGCGAATGTTGGGGTGGGTGGCCCGGAGATGGAGATGAGGTGCCCGCCCGGTTTGAGAATCTGCAGGGATTTCTTCAGCTCGTCGTTGCCGAGGCTGTTGAGCACCACATCGTAGTCACGAAGTACGCTGGCGAAGTCCTGCTTCTTGTAATCGATGACGAGGTCCGCGCCCAATGCCTTCGCCCAATCGACGTTGGCGGTACTCGTGGTCGTGGCCACGAATGCTCCCAGGTGCTTGGCTAACTGGATGGCGATGCTCCCCACGCCACCGGAACCGGCCTGGATGAATACTTTTTGGCCCTTCTTCAGCTTGGCGGTTTCGACCAGTACCTGCCAGGCTGTCAACGCCACCAGGGGAAGGGCGGCGGCTTCGACCATGCTGAGGTTTTTGGGCTTCAGCGCCAGTGACGACGCCTTGACGGCAATGAACTCGGCAAAGGTGCCGATACGGTCATCGTCCGGGCGCGCGTAGACCTCGTCGCCTGGCTTGAAGCTACGAACGCGAGCGCCGACCCGCACGACCGTACCGGCCATGTCGTTACCCAGAATAAGGGGGAGGCGGTAGGGAAGGATCAGTTTGAATTCGCCGTTTTTGATCTTCGTATCCAGCTGATTGACGCTCGCCGCGTGAATCTGAATCAGAACGTCATCGTCTCGCAGTTCTGGGGTTGGGGGATCGCCGATGCGGCCGACTTCTTTCTTTGCGTAACGATCGATGATGAACGCTTTCATGGTTCGGTATTCCTTGTGAGCAGTGGGTTCCGCGGGAAGGGCCGCGTTCACTCAGCTAGAAAAGTCAGTGCTTTGGCTATGAAGTCGGCGTGGTACTGGAAGATGCCACCATGACCCGCGTCCTCGTAGATGATCAGTTGAGCGCCGGGTATGCGTCTTGCCATGTCTCGACTGAGAGACGTGGGCACCATGGCATCTTGATCACCATTGGCGATCAGGACGGGGAGGCGCAGGCTGCCAAGGTCTTGGGGCGCTTGTCGGCCCCAGGCCTTTATTGCCTTGAGCTGGCGCAGCAGTGCCGTAAGCGTGGCGGGTTTGTCTCGATCAAACTTGCGCTCGTTGATCCGCTGCAGAAAAGCGCGGGCGGCGCTGCGGCTGATCGCCGACGAAGTAAAGAACAGGTAGAACTTGGGATCTCGCAGCGTCAGCAAGCCTTTGAGCATTAATGGCCAGGTCATCGAACCGACTCTGTCGATGCCTGTGCCGCCAGCGGGGCCGGTCCCGGTGAGGATCAATCTGCGCACCAATCCAGGAGCTTTCAGGGCGATGTCTTGAGCGACGAACCCGCCGAGTGAAAAGCCGAGCAGGTCGACCTTGTCAAAACCCAGCGCGCGAATCAGGGCGATTGCATCGTCAGCCATTGCACCAATTGTCAGGGGCGAGGTTCCCCCCGAGCCACCGATGCCGCGGTAGTCGATGGCGATGACGCGCCGTGTGTGTGCCAAACCATCGATGATCCTGGGGTCGAAGTTATCCAGCACCGCACCCCAATGATTGAACACAAGCAGGGGCACCTCGGTGCAGGGGCCCAGGTCACGATAGGCGAAGGGGATGCCGTCCACCGTGATCGACTGGTTCGCTGCCTTGATGAATGGCGTCAGCGACCCAGAGCGTTTTTCTGTGTCAATAAGGGGCATTTCTATTCCGTCCGACTGCGGGGCGAGGCTGGGCTGCTCTGAGAGGTCAGACTTGGGTCAGATATCGTTGCGCAACCTCGGACTGCCTGATCTGCGACAACAACCCCTGACGCGAGGTTTGCAGGGCGTCCCAGCGCTCGCCGTCGTGCAGCGGTGGGATGGTCACCGGCTCGCGACGGTCGAAACCGACCAGCGCGGCATCGACCAGATCACCCACCTCCATGATTTCGCTCAAGGTGTTGATGTCGATACCGGCGCGATCCCATATCTCGGTACGGGTGGCGGCGGGCAGTACGGCTTGCACATAAACACCCTGAGGCGAAAGCTCAAGGCTCAGGCCTTGGGAAAGGAACAGCACAAACGCCTTGGTCGCCCCGTAGACCGACATGCCGAACTCCGGAGCCAGGCCTACCACCGAGCCGATGTTGATGATCGCGCCGTTGCCCGCTTTGGCCAGACGGGGTGCGATGGCACTGGCCAGGCGTACCAGTGCGGTTGTGTTCAGCGCCACCAAGTGGGCGATGCTGTCGGTGTTCTGTTCGATGAAGCTACCGGACTGCGCGGCGCCGGCGTTATTGACGAGGATGCCGATGTTGGCGTCCTCACGCAGGCGCTCTTCTACGATCGTCAGATCGCTGAGTTGGGTCAGATCCGCCTGAAGCACATCGATGGCGACGTCATGTTCGCTGCGCAACCGGGTTGCTAGCGTCTGCAGGCGCACATGGTCGCGGGCGACCAAGAGCAGATCATGCCCGCGTTGGGCAAAACGCTCGGCATAAACAGCGCCGATGCCGCTGGAAGCGCCAGTGATGAGAACGGTAGGGCGAGTGGTCATGGTGTTTATCTCTTATTCAGGAGCAGGTGGCTGGATTGAATGGGGGCAGTGGGTCTTGCTGGCGATTAGGATGATGATCGAAATCTAAACTGTCAATAGATTTGATTATGATCGACATCTATGTATCATCGGCGCATGAATTTTCAGCGGACACGAGGTGCTGCACGTGAGAGTGAGCAAGGCCCAGGCGCAGGCAAACCGGGAGCACATCGTCGAGACGGCCTCTGTAGTGTTTCGCGAGCGAGGTTTTGACGGTGTAGGCGTAGCCGACCTGATGGCGGCTGCCGGATTCACCCATGGCGGGTTCTACAAGCATTTCGGCTCAAAGGCTGACCTGATGGCCGAGGCCTCTGCCGACAGTCTTTCCCGATCGCTGGCCGGTATCGAAACGCTCGATATTCGGCGTTTCATCGATTTGTATGTATCGAGGGATCATCGCGACGGGCGCGGCAGCGGTTGCACCATGGCGGCGTTGTGTGGCGACGCTGCGCGTCAGTCGAACGAGCTGAAGGTGGCGTTTGCCGAAGGGATAGAACGCACGCTGCAGACGCTGAGCGCAAGGTACCCGGCGGACCCAGCTGCGCCTTCGGGGGAGGCGAGGGTGAAGATGATCGGGATGCTGGCGCAGGCCGTCGGCGCGATCCTGTTATCGCGTGCATGTCCGGATGATTCGTCCCTCGCCGATGAAATACTCGAGGTCTGCCACGCTCAGATGATTGCAGCATTGCCTGGGCAGTCAGGGAGTGAACCGTAGGGATTTCAAAGCTTTCCTGCCTCGATGCCGTCACGACGTTGAGGCACATGTCTGAACGACTGCTATTGGCCGATTCTGTCGAAAAAGTCGGTTTTGATTTCCACGGTAGAAAAGTATGCCTCTGAGATTGAAATCCATGTCTTGAGGCACGGGACTCAGACTTGGCGTAGCAGCGTGCAAAAGTGGTGTTTTACCCCCTCAAGTCCGTTCGGACGATCGTCGTTTTCTTGTCATGGTTCTCAAATAGCCGAACTGCTGAATGGAAAGGGCAGGGGCTTGCCTGGCAGATCCGCATGTTAATAAGCCAAAATCATGCGTTCCCCTCATAGCAGTCAGGCCGAGTACGGTATAGGAAGATGGACGGGAAACTGATGCATGTGCTGATCGTCGAGGACAACCCGGATATCATCGCGAACCTCTACGGATATCTGGAACCACTCGGCTATACGCTGGATGTGGCGCGCAATGGCAATGCCGGTGTGGCCTGCGCAACGGCTGCCTTTCATGATGCGATCATTCTCGATCTGTCGTTGCCGGGCATGGATGGTGTGGAGGTATGCCGAACGCTCCGCCAGGAGTATCGGCTGGCGACGCCGATCCTGATGCTGACCGCGCGTGACACGGAGCACGACAAATTGACGGGTTTCGGGGTCGGCGCCGACGATTACCTGGTCAAACCCTATTCCCTCCCCGAGTTGGATGCGCGCCTTAAGGCGTTAGTGCGCCGCTCGCGCAACGAGCATGTGCAATCGATTCTGAGCTTCGGCGACCTGCGGCTGGATGCGGGCACCGGCCGGGTGACACGCGCCGGGCAACCGCTCGACCTGACGCCGACGGGTTACAAGATACTCACCGCGCTGATGCGCGCCGCGCCGGCGCTGATGACGCGCGAAGCGGTCGAACGCGAGGTGTGGGGCGATAGCCCGCCGGATAGCGATGCCTTGCGTACCCATATCCATACCTTGCGTCAGGTGCTCGACAAGCCGTTTTCCCATCCCATGCTGCTGACCCTGCCGGGCACCGGCTATCGACTGGCGGCACCCGGTGAAACCTAGACTTTCGCTCAAACAGAGTATTTCGCTCACCTATATTCTGTTGGCGGTCATAGTGGCCGGCGCCTTCAGCCTGGTTTCCTATATCTCGGTGGAGATCATCGAAGAGCAGGTAATCGATGCGCGCTTGTCCAAAATGGCGGACAGGTTGATCGAACTCCAGCCGGGCGGGCGCATGCCGGATGCGCCGCCGGACATACGCTTCATGATCGACGACACAATTCCCGCCGAGTTGCGCCAGCTACCCGCCGGTTCCCATGAAGTGGGGCTCGGCAATCGACACGTGCATGCGCTGCTACGCGATCACGGTTCCAGCCGCTACGCGGTGGTGCAGGAGGTCGACGAACTCGAGCACACGGAACTGGTGATCCTCCTGTCTCTGGCAATCGGCTTTGCCGTCAGTCTGCTGCTCGCCGCCGTACTCGGGGTAGTGTGCGCTAAGCGGATAATCGCTCCGGTAGCGGCGCTTGCCGAAGCAGTCGGTCGCAACGCCGGGCCGACTGAATTGCCTTCCCTTTCCGCGCAAGATGAAATCGGCGTCTTGGCGCGCGCCTTCGCCAAGCGCACCGACGAGCTCCAACAGTTTTTGCAGCGTGAGCGGCTGTTCACCGGCGATGTCAGCCATGAGCTGCGCACGCCCTTGACCATCATGTTAGGCGCTGCCGAGGTGCTGACCGCGCAGCTGGCCGACCGCCCGGCACAATTGGCTACGGCGGAACGCATCCGACGCGTGGCGGCCGAAGCCGCGCAAGGGGTCAGTGCATTGCTCCTGCTTGCGCGCGTTCCCGAGTCTCTGGATGCGCCACGCATCGTTCTCAACAGCATCATCAAGTCGGAAATCGAGCGCTGCCGGCCCCTGCTGTACGGCAAACCGGTCGAATGCAGGTTGGATTGGACCGAAGAGGTCTCGGTTCATGTGCGGCCCGAGCTGGCCGGCATCGTAATCGGCAATCTGCTGCGCAATGCCTGTCGACACACCGAGCAGGGCCAGATCCTTGTTCAACTCGCCGCTGGCCGGCTGGTGATCGAAGACACCGGCTCGGGCATTCCCCAGAAGGTGCGCGAGCGGTTGTTCGAACGATTTGTCCACGGCGACGACCTGCCGGCACACGAAGGCACTGGCCTGGGTCTGTCGATCGTCAAGCGTGTGGTCGACCATGTCGGCTGGGGCATATGCCTGGAAATTCCCCAAGCCGGGGGCACCCGCTTTGTCCTGACTTTTCCAATAGTGCCCTATTCTTAACGTGTTCTTAACGCCCGTCCTTCTATCGTGCCGGCTCCGTCGATAAAGCATTACGAGGTAGAACCATGAAAAGAGCATTGATTGCAGCTGGTATGTTATTGTTTTCAAGTTTCGCATTTTCCAGTGATGGCGCCGCTTGGGACTACGCTGGCGACAAAGGGCCTGAAAACTGGGCCAAGCTTAGCCCCGAGTACGGCGCATGTGCCGGGAGCAATCAGTCGCCGATCAACTTGACTGGCTTTATCGATGCCAAACTGAAGCCCATTGTTTTCAACTACAAGGCTGGCACTTCGGAGATTCTCAATAACGGTCACACCGTTCAGGTAAACGCTCAGCCGGGTAGCAGCATCACCGTCGATGACATCGAATTCGAACTGAAACAATTCCACTTCCATGTGCCGAGCGAAAATCAGATACATGGCAAGTCCTATCCCATGGAAGGGCATCTCGTGCATGCCGACAAGAATGGCAACCTGGCCGTAGTCGCCGTGATGGTTACCGAAGGAGAGGCAAACAAGGCACTTGCAAAAGCCTGGGCACAAATGCCGAAGAAGGGCGAAAAAGTAGCCCTGTCGTCAGATATCTCCCCCTTGGAAATCCTGCCGGCTAAGCGCGACTACTACCGTTTCAATGGTTCATTGACGACACCGCCTTGCTCTGAAGGCGTGCGCTGGCTGGTAATGAAACAACCGATCTCCGCATCCAAAGAACAAATAGATCAGTTTCTGCATGTGATTCATCATCACAACAACCGCCCTGTGCAGGCGGTTAACGCACGTCCTGTATTGGAATAATCGGCCCGAAGCTGGGGCAAAAGGGGCCGTTTGTAACGGCCCCTTTTATTTCGGGCTGATCCACCAGAGTGGATCGTTCACATTCCCGCGCAGCGGCATGCGGGAAAAGGGCTTTATCAAAGAAATGCCCCACTGCTTATATTTGCGGCCACCCCAGCAGAAGACCGCGATTAGCCTCGGTAAAACCTTCTACTCTTCTATTCCCACCAGACACAGCCTCCTGGCCGAATCTGCTCGCGCATCTGAGCGAGCAACCGTGGCTTTCCGTTCATCGGATGTCACTCCCTATATGGTCACCCGGCCGCTGCAGGCCCCATACTAGGGCGCTCGCCAGAAAGGGCAAGGAAGGTTATCGCCAGTTCCGTTCGGCAGGTTTGCACCAATTGGTGTCTATTTATAGTTAGCCCGCCCTTTTCATGAGACTCAGGGAACTGAATCAATGAAACTACTCCCTCATTTGGAGAAGAAAAGCCGGCTCTTCTGGGCAGTTGTCGCATTTACCCTCGTCGGTGGGGTAGGCGTTCTGGACATTCTGACAGGGTATGAGTTAGCTTTCTCTTTGTTCTATTTGCTACCTGTCTCATTAGCTGCTTGGTTCGTCGGAAAGCGCTACGGCATTGTGATTTCTGCCATAAGCGCTCTAGTCTGGTTTATTGCTGATTTACTCCCAGAACACTCATACTCTCACCCCGTCATTCCTTACTGGAACACGACCATTAGATTCGGGGTCTTCTTGATTATAGCGCTGCTGATGTCCGCCTTGAGACAAGCCCTTCAGCGTGAACAAGCATTGTCCCGCATTGATCACTTGACCGGCGCTGTTAACAGGCGATTCTTCGCCGAGTTGGTGCAAATGGAGCTAGACCGCTCACAACGAGCCAAATACCCGCTCACCCTCGCCTATGTTGACCTTGATAACTTCAAAGCGATAAATGACCGCTTGGGTCATGGTGTAGGTGACCAGGTTCTTGCCACTACGGTAAAACAAGTGAAGGGACAATTGAGAAAGACAGATGTCATCGCCCGCTTAGGCGGCGATGAGTTTGCCATCCTATTGCCAGAAACTCACAACGTCGCTGCCAAAGCAGTCATCTCTAAGGTTCAGGCTAATTTTTTGGACGAAATGCATAAAAATAACTGGCCGGTGACACTTTCTATTGGCGTGCTAACATGCACGGAGACTCCACCAACAACGGACGAATTGTTGAAACAGGTCGATACGTTAATGTATTCGGCGAAGAATCAAGGAAAAAACGCAATCTGTTATTCCCTATACGTGGGCTAACCAGTCGTATATGGAATCTCCCCACAAGCAGTGAGTAAAGTTTTTTATCTACCACTGTCGTCAGTGCGGTTGCATGCGTATATCCGGCCTTGTCTTGGGCGCTTGGCCCTGGCCATTCTGTAGTTCGCGCAGCGGGGGCCAAGCGTTCAATCGATCACGCGGATCATGATTGTTATCGGCCTTGTTCCGCTGCTGGACTCGCCTGTTCGACAGTGCTGCTGCTCACCACAACCACCAGAAAACCATCACACCTGATTACCCCCGCCGTCAGGCGGGCCTTACGCTTTTCCAGTCGCCACTGAAGCGACGTTCATTGCACCACACCGCCCAGCATATCCGCACCAGTTTGTTGGCCAGGGGCACGGCCGCTTTGTTGTGGTCGATGCGTGCCGCGGTCTCGACCGCCCAGCGCTGCAACTGGGCCAGTTTTTCCTGCGTGCGGGCCTGGCATCGCTGCGTCGCCAGTAAGGCCGATGGCCCAGGGACTGGGTTATGCGGCCCCAGTAATGATGTGTCATAGGCCTCTATCACCCACTCGACCGGCTCGGCCTGCTCCTGTATATATCGCATCAATGCCTCCCGGTTCAGTCGCTTGCGCTGAATCACCTGGCCGGAACGGACATAGATCGGTGGCGCGGGGAGAGTTAATTTATAGTATCCAAAGCCGTTCGTTTCGTTCCTTAACTGTCCGGCCATGCAGGAGGTTATATGCCGCAATACAAAGGAAGTTGCCATTGTGGTGCAGTAAAGTTCGAGTTCTCGGCCCCAGCCATTGAAAACGGATTGCGCTGCAACTGTTCTATTTGCCAGCGAAAAGGAGCCATCATGAGTGCATTCACTTTGGCGCCTAATGATTTGGTTGTCACTGCAACTCCAGGCGCTCTGTCAACCTACGAATTCGGTAGCCACATTGCGAAGCATCACTTTTGTAGCAAGTGTGGAATCTATCCATTTCACCAAGCAATGAGAAAGCCAGGTCACTATCGCATAAATCTCGGATGTCTAGAGGGGGTGGATTCATCTTCGCTGCCTTTTCAGGTATTTGATGGTGCGTCCATTCAGGTGTGATCTAATATTCGCTTGCTGGGACACGCTGGCGCGGCCCCTTAATTTGAATGTTGATATTGTCGAGAAGTGTCAAGGCTTATAAGTCAATATCAGGAAGTTAAAGTGAGAATAATAGCTGTACTCCTATCAATATTGTTTGCTATTGCCCAATTCTTGATCGCTTGGTATTGGTCGCAAGCAGTGGCGGTCGAGCAATTTGAAAGCGTATTCGCCTCGATTTACGGCGGTGTTCCAGCTTGGTCCGCTATGGCGTTTTCCATAGGGCCGGGTTGGTTTGTCGCGCCGCTGCTTATTGGTGTATTTCTAATCGCTGCTTTCTTTAATAACAATCTAAGGACCTATTTGGGGCGTGTTTCGCTGGCAGCCTTTTTAATTACGGGCCTGATGGTGTATGCCATGTATCCTGTTCATTTAATGCTTTCAGTGCCGGTCTAAGCGCTCGACAATCCGCTATTCTTTCGCGAATTGCTCAAGTAGTCTTTGCCCTTATTGGCTATGGCTGGTGTCGGTATGATCCCTCACTCAGCCATGCAACGAATAGGAAGCCACACTCCATATCGCATGATGCAGAGGTTGCCATGACAGTTTTTATTCGCCTATTGGTCATTCTCGGCGTGGCGCTTGTACCGCCGGTTTATGCCGACTCCCAGGCGCCGCAGGCGATTCGCGTCATCCCGATAACCACCATCAGCCCAGGTGCCAGCGGCAGCATCGGCGGCTCGCAGCACTACGAGCAACATAATCTGTATGGCGGCCAACGTTTGCCGGGCGACGGTACGCTCAGGCGTTATGAAAGCCACTCGAGCAGCCAGACGGTAGAAAGCCGTGGCGCTATTCGTCAGAGCGTCGAGTATCCCGGCGGTTATAAGGTGCAGACGTTGCCTGGCCAGAGCAGCCAGCAGTATCAGCGCAGCCGCTAGTGTCCTGCGGGGCTCGTGGCGATTGTAGGTTTTATTCAATCGCGCACGGTTATGCTGGCTTGCTCCGCCGTCAAGCCGCCTGGATTCATGAGCCCTCAGGGTTGTGTCAGGCCATTTTGCTTAGTTCAGCAACGTCGTAGAGCATGGCCACCTGAGCAACGGAAAACTCGCAGTGCCTATTACAGAGGCGCGTCATGGCTGAGGCGTCCCGGCTAAGTCCGACAGCCGGGGAAAATCCAGGGTCAAGGCTGCTTGCAGGACTGCGTCGGCAAAGCCACTGCACTGGGGCTGCTCTTCCGCCAGGGCATGGGCCCAATCTTCGATCAAAGTAACCTGGCCGGTTTCCACCAGGTTCGCCAGGGTCGCCAGGCGGGCGGTGTCTGGACGGGATGTGGTGCTGGAGGCCGGTTGCTCGCTGAAGGCCGGGGCAAGGTCTTGCAACCCCAAGAAATTGCTCAGCACGCTCGCCAGCTCGGTTTCGCTCACTGGTTTGCGCAGGCAGGCGGCAAAGCTCAGGTGAGGCGCAAAGTCTTCCGGCGGCAGCGGTGCGGCGGCTGAAATCAGCACCACCGGGATAGCCAGTGAGCGCGCTGCCACCATCTCCAGTACTGACCAGCCGTCGCCCTCGCTCATGAATTGGTCGGTAATGACCAGGGCAATATCATCACGCCATTGGCTGGCCGCATCCCTGCCATTGACAGCGACGATTACCCTGAGCTGATGCTGGCTCAATTGCTCGGCCAGAAGCAGGCGCAGATCCGGATCATCCTCCACCAGCAGCACCACTTGGTCGCCCATGGGCTGGGGGGCGGCGATTTCCGCGGCGACGGGATCCGGCGGCAGCTCCGCCAGCACCTCGGCGAGCACATGGAAGCTAAAGGCGCTGCCCTGGCCGGGGGTGCTGGCTACGCTCAGCTCACCGCCCATGTATTGCACCAGTTGTCGGGCAATTGCCAATCCCAGGCCAACCCCCGCGCGGGAGCCTTCACCGACCTGATTGCTGCCGCGTACGAAGGGTTGGAATATGTTCGGCAGGTCGTCGGCGGCAATGCCGCCGCCGCTGTCTTCCACCGCGAAGAACAGGCGAATCTGGCTGCCTTGTTTCTCCCCGCGATAACGCAGGGTAATGCGGCCATCCCGGGTATGCCGGTTGGCATTGCTGAACAGGTTGTCCAGGACCTGACGCAGACGTCGGCTGTCGACACACAGGTATTCGGGCACGGCGCCGTGCTCCTCCAGCGAGAAGCTATTGCCTGCTTCCTCCGCCTGCAGCCTGGCGACTTCCACCATGTCCGCCAGCCACGATCGGAAGGCCAGCGGCGTCGCGGTCACTTCGAGCTGGCCGATTTCTGCCCGGGCAGCATCCAGCAGTTCGTCGATGAGATGCAGCAGGTGGCGGCCGCTGCCTTCGATGGCGCGTGCGCCTTCTTCCAGGCTGAGGCGGCGGGAACCCCGTTGCAGCAACTGGGCGAAGCCGATGATGGTATTCAGCGGGGTGCGCAACTCATGGCTCATGTGAGCCAGAAATGTGGTCTTGGCCCGGTTGGCTTCGCGTTCCACCGCCAGGGCGGCGGTCAGTTGCTGGGTGCGGTTGGCAATGGCAATAAGGATGATCGGGGCCATCACCAGCACCGCCCAGGGCAAGGCGCTGGCCAGCGTCGGGCCGGTGGGATCGAAACCTAGGTACATCCCGGCCTCGCGCACCAGCACAGTCATAGCAAAGATGGCGAAGGAAATCAGGGTGAGACGCGCGGAGGCATTACCGGCGCGCCAGGCCAGGTAAGAGGTGATGATGCCGATGCCGAGGGTAAGTAGCGCACAGAGGGACAGAACCTGAATCCAAAAAATGTACTGGTGCAGGTTGGCTGCCAAGGCGGCGGCGACCACCACGACAGTGACGGCGATCTGAGCACGATCCCACCCCCGGCCCAGCCGCTTGAGGTCGAGAAAGGTACGCACGAACTGGCAATGCATGATCGCCATGCCGGCGCCCAGCAGGGGAACGAGGCCAAGTGGAAAAGGCCATGTGCCTGGCCACAGGTACTGCTGCGCCAGCCCTCCCATGACCGCCTCGAAGGCGCTGATAAGGAACATTTCCAGACCGAAATAGAGGTAGGGCGCCTCCCGCAGCTGGATGAAGATCAGCAGCGACAGCAGGCCCGTCAGCACGATCCCGCCCAAGGCCATCGAGCGCAGGTTTTCCACCCGCAGCTGTTTGTCGTGATAGGCGTGAGGTGTCCACAGGCGAGCCTCCAGGTACTGGGCAGACTGCGACTGGATGCGCAGATAGAAGGTGCGGGTTTCTCCCGGCTGCAGGGTCAGCGGAAACAGCGCGTTCGGTCCGGGCAGCGGCCGCGCGACCATGGGAACCGTCAGGCCGCTGGCCTGAACCTGCCAGGGGCCGTCGCTGTCCCGCGTGTAGAGCTGTACCGATTCCAGCCGGGCATGACCGATTTCCAGCCAACGGGTGAGAGGAGCGGGGCCGGGGTTGCGTAGGTTCAGGCGTAACCAGCGCGGTTGGGGATCGAAGCCATGGGGCATGGTTTGCGCCGAGACGGGGATGAAGCGTTCGGGCGTGGCAGCCACGGCGGCAATGTCCAGGTTGCCTTGCGGATCGAGACGCAGAGCGAAGCTATCCACCGACTGGTAGGCATTGTCGTCCCGCAGGTTCAGCACCTGGGCCCAGGTGTCGCTGGTCAGGGCGAGCAGGCAAAACAGGCAAAGCTCCCGCCAGAAGGCGTGCCGCGAGCGATTCTGCCGAGCGTCAGGAAGCATCGTCCGCGGCGCCTTGTTGTAAGCAATCCTCATTGTCAGTCGAATCCCGCAGGCGGCTACGCAACTCCCGCGGCGAACAGCCGAAACGTTCCCGCACGGCTTTGGAAAAACTGGCGGCATTGGTGTAGCCCAGATGATCGCCGATGTCGCCGATGGGCGTCTCGGTGCGGGCCAGCAGCCCCCGGGCCTGGCTGAGACGTTCCTCGCGCAGCCAGGCATAGATCGGCATGCCGACGATCTTGTGGAAGGCTTCATTGAGGCGGGTTTCATTGGTACCGCACTGGCGCGCCAACATTTCCGGCGATGGCGGTTGGCGCAGATCCCGACGCAGCAGGTCGGTGGCCGCCTTCACCAACACCGCTTCTGGCCGGGTATCCGGGACCGCGGGTGCGGTGGGCGGGGCGATGGCGCGCAGACGGCGGGCGAGGTCCAAGTGGATACGCACTCGGGCGACTACTTCTGCCTCATCGATCAGCGGCTTGGCGATGTAATCCACCGCCCCCAGGGTCAGGCCCGCCAGTCGGTCTTGCGGTTGATTGGCCGCCGTCAGGAAAATCACCGGGATGGCACTGGTCTCCGGGTTGGCTTTGAGCAACCGGCACGTAGCGAAGCCATCGCTGCCGGGCATATGCACATCCAGCAGGATAAGGTCGGGACGCAGCAGCTGGGCCTTGCGGTAGCCATCCTTGCCGTCGAACGCCACCACTATGTCCAGGCCCCGAGCTGACAGAAATTCTGTCAGCACCCGCAGGTCGGCCACCGAGTCGTCGATGAGCAGGATCTTCGGATTGCTGGAAATGCGCATGCCGGCAGGGTCTTGTGTGGATGGCTGAGCCGGTATTAGAGCCCAGAACGCCTCCCTCTCCCAGGCATGGGGAAAAAAATTGTCTGTCGGCAAAGTCTTCCCGGCTGCCGGCAAAGTGCCCCTAAAACGGCCATGTGATCATGCCTTCCAGCAAAGCGGACCCATTATGCGAGGCAGGAATTTCATGAAACCCACAGGATGCAGGAGAGTAGTCGCAGTCGCCCTGTGTTTCGCCCAGGCTGCCATGGCCGCCCAGCCCCCCGATGCCGGGCAGATGCTGGAAAGCATCAAACCGCCACTCAGTCTGCCGCCAGCCACCAATGGCGTACTGCCCGAGCCTGCACCGGCTCGCCCGGCCATGGCCCTGCCTGATGACGTCAAGGTGTTCGTCAAGGCATTCCGTATTACTGGTGCCCAGGTGTTCAGCGAAGCGCAACTGCTGGAGCTGGTCGCGGACAGTACGGGCCGCGAGTGGAGCCTGGCCGAACTGCAGGGCTTGGCCGAGCGCATCACCCGTCATTTCCGCGACCACGGCTATCTGTTGGCCCGGGCCTATCTGCCGGCCCAGGACATCAAAGATGGTCTGTTGACCATCGCCGTTCTCGAAGGGCGCCTGGGCAAGATAGAAATGGACAACCGCTCGCTGCTCGGCGACGCCGTGGCGCAGCGCCAATTGAATGACCTGCAGCCAGGCGATGCGGTTCAGGCTGAACCCCTGGAGCGGACTCTGCTGTTGCTCAACGATCTGCCCGGTGTCGAAGTCCGCTCCACCCTCAAGCCCGGTGCCTCCGTCGGCCTCACCGACCTGGATGTATCCCTGGGCCCCGGCCCCCGGCTGGCCGGCAGCCTGGAAGCCGATAACTTCGACAACAGCTACACCGGCGGCAAACGGCTCGGCGCCAACCTCGCCATCAACAGCCCCGCCGGTCTTGGCGATACCCTGAGCCTGCGCGGCCTGACGTCCGGCGCTGGCATGAGTTACGGGCGCCTCGCCTACCAGTTGCCGGTGGGTGCCTACGCCACCCAGGTCGGCCTGGCCTGGTCGGCGATGCGTTACGAGCTGGGCGAAGATTTCGAGGCGCTGAACGCCCATGGCAAGGCCAGCATCGCTTCCGCCTATGTCCTGCAGCCGCTGTTGCGCAGCCGCCAGACCCGGCTCAACGGTCAACTGACCTACGAGCGCAAGGTGCTCGAAGATCAGGTCGATATCACCGACACGGTCATCGACAAAACCCTGGACGTCTGGAGCCTGGGGTTGAGTGGCGACCATCAGGACGGCCTGCTGGGCGGCGGTGCCACGCAATACAGCGCCAGCCTGGTGACCGGGAAGCTGAAACTGGATGCGGCCAGCGCCGCCCTCGATGACGCCGGGCTGGACACTCAGGGGACATACGCGAAGCTCGCCTTCCAGTTCACTCGCCTGCAACGGCTCACCGACAGGTTCAACTTCCAGGGTCGAGTATCCGGCCAGGGGGCGGCGAAGAATCTCGACTCCTCCGAAAAATTCAGCCTGGGCGGCGCCTACGGTGTGCGCGCCTATCCCCAGGGCGAAGCCGCCGCCGACGATGCCTGGCTGGTGAACCTGGAACTGCGCTATTCCCCCGCACCCGCTTGGCAACTATTCGGCTTTTACGACGCGGGCGGCGGCCGGATCAGCCACCGTCCCGTGGCCGGCACCACCGAGAACAGCCGCACGCTCTCCGGGGCCGGGCTGGGGGTGGCCTTGTCGTTGCCGGCGGACATCAGCCTGCAGGCCTTTGCGGCCTGGCGCACAGGCGCCGAACCGACCTCTGATAACGATCGCAGCCCGCGCTTCTGGCTGCAGACCGTGAAGCACTTCTGAAAACGACTCTCAAGGCCAACACCATGAACCACGCCTATCGCCTGATCTGGAACGCTGCCCACGGCGCCTACGTGCCGGCTCCCGAAACCGCCCGTGGGCGGGGCAAGCAGTCGAAGGGCAAGGCCCTGGTCGCGGCCCTTCTGGCCGGGACAGCCGGCCAGGCCCTGGCCTTGCCCACGGACGGCCAGGTGAGCCTGGGCCAGGGCAGCATCGCCAGCACCGACGGCACCATGACGGTGACCCAGTCGTCGCAGAACCTGGCGATCAACTGGAACAGTTTCAACGTCGCCCAGGGGGAGACGGTCAGCTTCGTCCAGCCCAATAGCAGCGCCATCGCCTTGAACCGAGTGGTGGGCAGCGATCCATCGAGCATCTACGGCACCCTGCAAGCCAACGGCCAGGTGTTTCTGGTCAACCCCAACGGCATCCTGTTCGGCCAGGGCGCCCAGGTAAATGCGGGAGGGCTGGTGGCTTCGAGCCTGGATATCTCGGACCAGGATTTCGCGGCGGGCAACTACAGCTTCAGCGGTACCGGCGGCAGCGTGGTGAACCAGGGCAGCCTGACGGCGCAGGACGGCGGCTATGTGGCGCTGTTGGGCGGACAGGTCAGCAACGAGGGAACGATAGCCGCCAGGCTCGGCAGCGTGGCCCTGGCGGCCGGCGAGCAGGTGAGCCTGGACTTTGCCGGCGACCAGTTGCTCAGCGTTCAGGTGGACAAAGGCGCCCTTCAGGCCCTGGCCCAGAACAAGCAGCTGATTCAGGCCGAGGGCGGCCAGGTGATCCTTACCGCCAAGGCGGCCGAGGGCCTGTTGAATTCGGTGGTGAATAACGAAGGGGTGATCGAGGCCGGCTCGTTGAGCAATCGCAATGGCGTCATCCGCCTGGAAGGCGACAGGCTGGTCAACGCCGGCACCCTGGACGCCAGCGGCGAAACCGGTGGCCGCATCAGCCTGGCCGGCCAGGGCGTCATCCAGGCCGGCACCATCCATGCCGACGGCGATGGCGGCGAAGTGACGGTGGATGCCAGCCATGGCGCCCAGCAGACCACCCAGGGGCAGATCACCGCCAACGGCTCGGCGCAGGGCGGCTCCATCCGCGTCAACGGCGGCGACTCGACATTTATTTCCGGCAGTTTGAGCGCCAACGGCCAGCGCGCCGGCGACATCACCGTCACCGGGCAGACGGTGAACCTGGCGGCCGCCACCGTAAAGGCCGACGGTACGAAGAAGGGCGGTTCGATCCGCATTGGCGGCGATGCCCACGGGGCCAACCCTGAGGTGAGCAACGCCCGCACCACCAGCGTGAACGCCCACAGCAACCTCAGCGCCAAGGGTGCGGACAGCGACATCGTGGTCTGGTCCGACGAGCGCACCGACTTCCGCGGCCAGGCCAGCACCGGCGAGCGCGGCTTCATCGAGGTATCGAGCAAGGGCACCCTCAACTACGGCGGGCAGGTCAATGCCGGCCAGGGCGGCGAGGTGCTCTTCGACCCCACCAATCTGGTGATCACCGATACCGTGAGCGACCAGTTCTACATCGACCTGGCGGACCCCAACCCGCAACCCGGCGCTCAGCATGGCGACGGCAACATCGTGCAGCTGGACAACGGCAATATCGCCGTCAGCGCGTCCGGTGCCCATTTTGGCAACATCCGCACCGGCGCAGTTTTCCTATACAACGGCACGACCGGGGGACTGATCTCGGCCCTCTACGGCAACGCCGCGGACGACGGCATCGGCTCCGGCGGCTTAGCGGCGCTGGCCGGCAGCAACGTGGCGGTGGCCAGCCCGTATTGGGACAACGGTGCGCTGACCGATGTCGGCGCGGTGACCTGGTTCAATGGCACCACCGGCCTGTCGGGCTTCGTCACCGCCGCCAACTCCCTCACCGGCAGCACCGCCAGTGACCGGGTGGGCCTGCGGATCAACACGCTCGCCAATGGCAACTACCTGGTCGGCTCCGCCTACTGGAACAATGGCGGCGCGGTCGGCGCCGGTGCCGTCACTTTCGGCTATGCCAACCAGGCCACTTCCGGCGTGGTCAGCGCCAGCAACTCTCTGGTCGGCAGCACGGCGGGCGACCATGTGGGCACCAACATCCTGGCGCTGGACCAGGGCAATGCGATCACCTGGAGCAGCCTCTGGGACAATGGCGCTGCCGTCGATGCCGGCGCCGTCACCTGGATGAGCCAGAATGGCCCGACCGTGGGCGTGATCGGTGCGGCCAACTCCATGGTGGGCAGCCAGACCAACGATTTCGTCGGCACCGACAGCAACTTCAACAGCGGCGTCGTCAGCCTTAGCAATGGCAACGTGCTGGTCTTCAGCAAGCACTGGCACCTGACGCCGACCCTCGATACCGGCGCCGTCACCTGGATGAGCGGTTCCGCCGCCACCACCGGCGTGGTCGATGCCAGCAACTCACTGATCGGCAGCTTTGCGGCGGACCGGGTGGGCTATGTCTCCAACCACCCCTACGGCGACAAGCCGAGCTATGCCGAGCTGACCAACGGCGACGTGGTGGTGACCAGTGGCTACTGGAATAGCAGTGCCGGCGCCGCCACCTGGATGAGTGGTACCGGCCCCACGGCCGGCGTCATCGGCGCCGGCAACTCCCTGATCGGCAGCACCGCCAACGACCGGGTCGGCAGCCTCGGGGTCACCGTCCTCAGCAACGGCAACTACGTGGTCAACAACCCCTACTGGAGCGACGGCCTCAACCCGGAAGTGGGCGCCGCCACCTGGGGCAACGGCAATGGCGGCACGGCGGGCGTCGTCAGCGCCGCCAACTCCCTGGTGGGCAGCGCGGCCTACGACCGGGTGGGCCTGACCTCCACGGCCCTCAGCAACGGCCACTACGTGGTGAGCAGCCCCTATTGGAGCGATGGCATTAACCCGGAGGTAGGAGCCTCCACCTGGGGTAATAGCAACGGCGGTACGGTCGGCCTGATCAATGCGGGCAATTCCCTGGTGGGCAGCACCGCCTACGACCATGTCGGCCTGTCCGCCACCGCCCTCACCAATGGCCACTATGTAGTGACCAACCAGCACTGGAATGATGTGCTAAACGGCATCAGCCGGGCCGGTGCGGTCACCTGGGCCAACGGCAATGGCAGCACCGTCGGGGCCGTATCGACCAGCAACTCCATGGTCGGCGACCTGGACAACGACGAGGTCGGCAATGGCGGCATCGTCGCCCTGGCGGGCGGCAACTACCTGATCCGCAACGCTCAGTGGCATGACGAAACGGGGAACGTGGCGTGGCGTGACGGCAGCGCCGCCAGCACCGGCACGTTCGACAGCAGCAACTCGATGGTCGGCACCATGAGCCCGAGTATCACCGTGCTGAGCAACGGCAAGTTCGTCGTCCACAGCCCGTTCTGGGGAGACCGCCAGGGCTACGTGGCGGTTGGCAGCAATGACGGCAGCTTCGTCGGCAGCATCGACTCGACGAACGCCCTGGTCGGCGGCTACCGGCGGGCACAGCTGGGTGCGGAAGGCGGCGTGCTCGACCTGGGCAACGGCAGTTTCGTGATCTACGGCTACTCAGCCTACAACCCGAATGGCATCAACAGCGCCGGCTCCATCACCCTGATCGACAGCAACGCACCCCTGGTCGGCCTGACCAGCGCCAGCAACACCTTCTATGGCTCCGCCAACAATCGCCTGACCCGCCGGGGCGTTTACGCGCTGCCCAACCACGACTATCTGGTGCCCTACTACAACTGGAGTGGCGACGGTTCCACGCCGAATGTCGGCGCCGTGGCCATCGGCAGCGGCAGCACCGGCCTGACGGGCTTCGCCTCCGCCAGCAACTCCCTGGTGGGCTTGCAGGCCGGCGATGAACTCAGCTCCGGCGGCATCCAGTTGCTGACGGGCAACAACTTCCTGGTGCGTTCGCCGAGTGCCACCGTCAATGGCCAGAGCGGCGCTGGCAGCCTGTGGCTGGTGCAGCGCGGCGCCGACTTCGCCGACACGCTGAACAACAGCGCCGGCAACCAAGCGGTGAGCCCCGGTGCTATCGCCAGAGCCGCCGTCGCCGGCAGCACCCTGACCCTGCAGGCCAGCAACGACATCACGGTCAACAGTGCCATCTCGGTGGACGGCGCGCTGAAGCTGGAGGCCGGCAACAACCTGACCCTGAACGCCGGCATCACCTCCCAGGCCAGCGGCATCGCCATCGAGCTGGCCGGGCAGACATTCACCAACAATGTGGGGAGCAACGCGCTTTCTACCCCCAATGGGCGCTGGCTGGTGTGGTCGGCGAACCCCACGGGCGATACCCGCGGCGGCCTGGACTACGACTTCAAGCAATACAACGCCAGCTACGGCAGCACCCCGGTGGCGGGCAGCGGCAATGGCTTCCTCTACAGCCTGGCACCGACCCTCAATGCCCAACTCGTCGGTACCGTCGCCAAGACCTATGACGGCACGACCACGGCTACCCTGTCGGCCGCTAATTATTCGGTGTCGGGCAGCCTCGATGGCGATACGGTGCTGCTGAACATGCCGACCACAGGCAGTTACGACACGTCCAACGTCGGCGCTGGTAAAACGGTGACCTCCGCCGGACTGAGCATCGTCAGCGCCGAAAACGGCGGCAAGCCGGTCTATGGCTACCAGATCGCCCAAGCGAGCGGCGAGGTGGGCAGCATCGACCCGAAGGCACTCACCGTCACCGCCCAGGACCAGCGCACCACTTACGGCACGGCCTTGTCCCTGGGCACCAGCGCCTTCACCGCCAGCGGCCTAGTCGGTGACGACCGCATCGACGACGTGACGCTGCTGCAGAATGGCAACACCACGGTCTCCGGCACCCAGGCCGCCGGCACTTACAGCGGTGCCAGCCACGGCATCCTGGCCAGCGCTGCCAGCGGCGCGGGGTTGGACAACTACAGCATCGCCTACGCCCCCGGCAC
>NZ_CAMPHN010000067.1 GCF_946885885.1 uncultured Pseudomonas sp. | reverse complement strand
CTACTGCATCAGGCCACGATTTACAGCGACCCATGCAAACACAGTTGGTCAAACTTTACGCTAACTCCAAGGCAAAAGCCAACCCCCGCGCAGCCCTCGCATCAGCCTCTGTTCGGGGCGTTTGGGGGCGACTCACAGTGCATGCGGGTGTCGTCAAAGCAGGCCTTCCAGGGCGCCGGAACAGACCAGGACGCCGGCGCCGCGCGATAGACATTGATAGCGCTCCAGGGCGCTACCTTTGCTGGTGACGCAATCGGTCATGGTGATGGACGAGTCGACCTGGTCGAGCGCGCGCGTGCTCTCGCGATACTGTTCGCGGGTGATTTTCTGCTCCTTCAAACGTTGTTCCGCGATTTCCTTAAGGTTGGGAATATCGATGCGCGTCCAGCGCATGGCCTCGTTGCACATCTCCTTTTGAGATTGTGCGGTTTTTGGCGTTTCGCCATCGCCGCCACTCGCGGTCGCGCTGTCGGTTTCAGTGACGGCATCAGGTTCCGTGCCCTCGTAGCCTAGGCGAACGTTGACGGGTTCGACTGGCTGCTCCGGTGCCGAAGGCGCGTTACCGAAATGGGTCTGTCCGTTGGCGTCGACCCATTTATAGACCTGTGCCTGCGCCGTCGAAGTCGCGATCAGGGCGAAGGCTAGCGCGAGCATGCGGCTGTTCACGGGCATGGTAAGACTCCTTTCTTTGGTAATACGAATAATGGCAATCCGCCAGACGTGAAAGATAATCGGGGGCGATGCGTTTGCCAATATTTAAGAGGCGCAATGATCAGCGGCGGGGAGGGGGCATTCCCGATGCGGAATACGGAAAACAAAAAGCCCGCGTTAGCGGGCTCTTGGGTCAAGCGCAGATATTTTTGGATATCTGTATGGGATAAATGGTGCCCGGGGGAGACTCGAAGCTTTTGCTGTAGGTCTCTTGATTGCAGGGTTTATGTGTTGTGGCTCTTGAGTCATGCCCCTAAATCTGCCCCTAAAACAAAAAGTGCCCCATCCCAAAAGGTCAAATTTTGCTCCAGCGGGCGCGAATCATATGTGTCGAAACTGCCCTTCAGCAATAGTCAGGCGCCTCTGACAAGACTCGAACTTCCACAGTTGGGCCGCGCCTATTTGCTCTTCAGCTCAGCCATAGTTCGGGCGCCGAACTCCCGCAGCAGGAGCAGGTAGTCGGGTCGCCTCATGCCATGCTTGACCGCGCAGCGATCGAGATAGAGCAGCCAGGCATCTTCGTTGGCTTCGTCGGCGGCCGTGGGAGTGTCTGGCGGCAGCAGCGACCCGCCTTCGTGGAATGGCTCGTACCAGGTGCTATAGCAATAGTCGCTCTCGGCCCAGTCGTACGGTGCTTCACCAGAGCTGAAATCCGGCATGTCGTTTGGCGCCGCGCGCGCCCTCCAGCACGATGCGCATCAGCTCGATGCTCTGGGCTAGCATGTTGGTGCTGATCAATGATCAGTGGCGTGTGGCTCTGGATGCGGCCGAAGCTGCGCTGCTGAATTGTGCAGTTCAGGTGCATGGATGCATCAAGCGGCAGGAAGCTCCGTCGCCTGAGAAGTGAAAAGCCTAGGCGTAGCAGGCTTCGTCCTTCGTGGAAAGCCCAGCATCTTCATCGGGTACAAGTCGGACTTCTACCCGTTGGCCAAGCGCCCGCGCAGCATTTGCCAGGGTGGCGATCGTCATGCCAGCGTCATTCGCATCCAGCACGCGAGTCACTACCGTTCTGCTGGTATGCATTCGCTGGGCAAGCACCATTTTATTAATGTGCCGCGCTTTCATCGCTTCTTGAATTTGCCAGGTGATGACCCTTTTGAGCGCAGCAGCAGAGACCTCTTCCGTGAGGCCTTGCTCAGCCAGGAAGTCGTCGAAGTCGGAGCCAATATGCTTGTTCATGGGTTGCCTCGCAGTGCAGCTTTGCGTTTCTTTGCCGTGGCCAGGTCGGCGGTGGGCGTCTTCTGTGACTTCTTGATGAAGGCATGAAGCAGCACCATGTCGCTTCCGACCACGGTAAAAAGTATTCGGACTATGCCGTCCGGTATATGGGTACGCACTTCCCATAGACTCTCGTCGAGTTTGCGTACTACCGGCATGCCAATGGGCCAGCCGAGCTGAACGGTCTTGATGTCCGTGCCTACAAGGCGGCGGACCTCTCTGTCTTGTTCGCTTAACCATTCGCGCACCGGCTCGTTGCCCGAGGCGGTACAAAAGAAGCGGACGTTCAGCTTTAGCGGCGGCTGTTCCATGCGGCGCAGTGTACTTATTTAGGGGCACTATTCAACAAATGGTTGCACAAGCTTGAGCAGATGCACGTTTTACGCGGCGTAAACTGATGAGCGGTCGCCTGATAGCTCTGGGCGGCTATTCCTTCGGATTTTCCATCTGTGCGATCAGGCGTATAGCGTCTCATCAGGGCTGAAACCGAGTATACCCTTCGGCGCCCGGGAGCTGGGCTCAGCGCCAAGCTGCAGGAGCAGGCGCAGCATGTCAGCGGCGAACGCCGGTACCGTCGCCGGCCTGGTGAAAGCGGAGACGACGTGATCGAGCAGCGTCTCCCCGTCATCCCGTACATTCAGATCCGCGCCGGCCTGGACCAGCCGCTGTACCTGCTCGAAGCCGCCGGCGACTGCCGCGTCAAGTACCTGCTTGGTGGTTGGGGTGCCGTTTGCCATTCATCCCTCCTGGGTACCTGAGCACGGTAGCGGCGGGAGGTGGCCCACTCAACTGGCGGTCAGGCCTCCTCTATCTCATGCGGCCAGCGCTTCAGGCGTTTCAGGACGCCATCGTTGCG
Organism: uncultured Pseudomonas sp.; assembly: GCF_946885885.1. Next base: position 19,228 of record NZ_CAMPHN010000067.1, on the reverse strand, counting down.
CACGCGGTAGACGGCCAGTACTCCGTTCACGTTTCGCAGCACGACATAGCTCTTTCCCTCATGCTCGACTTCGCCGCTGAGGCCAGTTGAGGGCTGGTTGGTGGCGGCCGCCTGGTCGTACCTGAAAAATGCGGCCATGGATCGCTGAAGGATATCGCTCATTTTAGGACCTCTACCTGTCTGGCGTAGATCGAGTGTCGCCGTCATAAGCTCAGCTTTACAAGCAGATGTGAGTAACAAAATGTTTCGTTGATTGTGCGGACTTGGAGCGCTGAAGGTAGCGATTGACGGCCGCTGGTGCCGGGCGTACAACGCAGGGGAGGCCGGTGTAGGGGCCAACCTAGAGGGCGTTTCGACGCACCAGGCGTCCCACATGAACCCCGGCCTTGGAGCCCCGGTATTGGCCGATGTCGATCTCTGATCATCTGCTCGATGGTCATCTCGCGCGGAGATGCTGCCGGGGCTTCTTTTGCCTTCTTGCCTTCGGGCTGCAGGGGCTCAGTGGACGATCGCCCCGGATAGATGCCGGTACCGAACGCCATACACGGCATTCAGTTCGGCGACTATTGTTTCCGACTCGGTGGGGCTCACCAGCCAGCAGAGGACCAGAGCCCGCATGGCTCCGGTGGCGAAATCTGCGTGTAGCTGCAACTGCTGCAGGTCGCTGGCGTGCTCCAGGCATCGGGATAGCCATTGCACGATCTCGCGAGCGGTCAGGGGCCTGCCACCGAATGCCTCTATAAATTCTGGCCCTAGGCCGAGGTGATCCTGCGTGATCGGCTGGTCGTCTTTCTGCTCAGGCATGTGTGTATTTCCTGGTGCGGATGGCTGCATCTCTGTGGGGCTGGTATGGGCTGAAAATTTCGCCGATCTGCAACGTAAATGAGCGGGGGCGCTCGCACTTCGTGAGCCTGTTTCACAGGCTTTAGATTGGTAGATGACCAGGCTGCGCCTGGTATATATAAAAAGGGCTTCGAAAATCGAAGTAAGTGAACCCCTCTGGTCAGTTCGATTTTCGAACCGATGGGCGTGTTTTTCATGGTCGGCTAGCTCTCCATGGCTTCGATTTTCGAATCGACTCGGTTCGATTTTCGAAGCGGGTTTTCTATTCTTTCGAGGCTGAATTTCCGAGGGGCTGTTGTAGTGGGCTGCACCTCCAGCTTTCCCTCGCATAGGTCGATGGGCTGCCAATTCAGCGCATAGAGCGCGCAGCAGCCGCCGGGTTTGGTGAATCGGCCTTCCCGTGTTCGCACAATCAAATTTCGCTCCTGCAACTCCTTGAGGGCTGTGGTCAGGGTGGATGTGCTGTTTACCCCCCAGGCCTTGGCCTGGGAAAGCGTGGCCGACAGGTCGCCGTTATTGCTGCCGCGGTATTGGCGAAGCAGGCCCAGTAGCACCTTCAGGGCGCCGCCGGATAAGGCCCGGAAGCTCTCGCTGTCCATGACGGCATGGGGCAGGGCGGCGAAGGTTCCGGCCGGGCTGCGGCCCTTTGACTTCCTAAGGCTTCGCGCCACGGTCGATCCTCGAGCTTTTCCATGGGCAAGCCGATCCCGTCGGCGCATGGGCGCCGTTCTGTCGAATCATGGCGGTTACTCCCTGGTCTTGTCGGCTAAGGCCCGTCGGCGTGGCTCCGAGGCCAGGGTGTTGTACTCGTCGGCGGTGATGTGCCCGAGATCGCGCAAGGCGCACAGGTATCCGAAAGCCCAATCGCCGGCCGTTTCACGCCCCTGTTTGGTCAAGCAGGGATCGTCAGCGCGGTCGATGAACAGAGCGAGCTTGCTGTCGCCAAGCTCGCCCAGGAGAGCGGAAAGGCTTCTCATGCGTCATCCTCCGACTCGTCATCGTCCACCGGCTCGAAGCGGGCCGAGCCGTTGCGCATGGCGCGCAACCCGAGCACGGCGGCACGGGCGACTGATTCGGCAAACCCGCCCTCAAGGGATGTGACACGCCTCGCCATGCCGGCAATGGCGAACTCGATGGCGTGAAAGGCCTCCGTCTCGTCGAACTCAGCCAGTTTGGCAATCTCGTCTTCGAAGAAGCCGACGCCCTTTTCCCAGTCGCCGTTTACGCCGGGGTTGTTCTGCGGCCAGTTGATCATTCGGCCGTGTTCGTCGCGGAAGGTGAAGCTCAGGTCGTCGCGACAGCGGATCTGTGATGTCTTCTTGGTGGTCATTTCGCACCCCCAAGGTCTTCGGTTTCCCTTTGCTCAATCATCGCTTCCAGGTCTTCCCCTGCGCTGCTGAGGCTGCTGGCGATTAGCTTGACCGCCTCGATCAGGCCGCCCTCCCGGTAGCCGTCCATGAAGTCATGCCCGTTGCCATCTGTGCGCATCACGGCGTTTTCCGCCAGGAGCTTTGCGATAGCGTCCAAGGCATATCCTGAACTGCTCATCAGGCCGGCAGCCGATCTGGCTCGTACCAGTGCAATGCTCATGGCCGAACCTCCCCGGCGCGTGCGTTCTGGCCCAGAACTGCGGCAGCGAACTGCTCCAGATCCTGGGCGAGGAAGTCGACCTGGCCAGCGATGGCATCATGCGCCTCGACCATTTGGTGCTGCGCTACGGTGATCAGTGGAATCAGGGCCGGGTCGCTGCAGGCCGCGCAGATCGCCTGCAACTGCGTGCGGATGGTTTGCAGCTCGACGCGAGCCACTGCTCGCACGTCGGCGATATCGATTCTCAGGGAGTCGAGATCAGACATGATCCACCCCCTGAGCTTCCAGAGCGCGGGCCCGGGCCATGGCCTGGTTGTAGCGCCGGAGGCGGACGGACAAGCTTGAGTCGGAATGAAGCGCAGCGAGTGCGCGTGCTTTCCACGCCGCAGCGTGAGATGCAGACGGATTGGGGGTGTGCAGGTGATTCATGGGTGGTGCTCCAAGTTTGGTTTGGAGCTGCCACTTCTCGCGGCCAAGCGAGTTAGGGTGGCAGCTGTGTGCGGGTTGGCCGACCGGGAACTTGGCACCCGGCACACCCGAAGGTGTCCCACGCACAGCCGCCATAACACGATGATGCAGGCACAAAAAAAGCGCCTGCAGTCGGGTGGGGCGCTTATGCGCCAAGTTGCTCGACCGGCCAAGGTCGGCCGCGGGACTTACCGCGACAGGCGAACCATAGCGCCGAGATAGGGGAACTGCAAGCTGGCTCATTGCAGCACCTCCGGGGTGTTGTCGGCGGGAAAGCGCATTTCGTCGATCGCGCGAACGATCTCGTCGCGCCCGACACCATCAATCGCCATGATCCCTGCCATGGTCAGAAATACCGCGAAAGCGGCTACGCCGGTCGGTACGCCTTGGCTGTCGGCATAGCCGACAACTGCAGGTAGCAAGTCGTCGAACAGGAAGGCCGCGTGATCTTCAACCCGGTGGCCGTCGTAGAGATTCATGCTGGCGCTCCTTCGATTTGAACGGGCACGGTCCCCAGGTAGTAACGCGCGACGCCGTGATGCGTTCGGCCCTGATCATCTGTCAGGGTGAGGCGGTGGGTCTGGATGTTGTGGCCGGCCTCGCGCAGTTCCTTGATACGGGCGGCGGGCATCATGATGTTGAGTTCGCTGCGCGCTGTGATGGTGTCCACGGGGCCCAGCTGCAGGCGCTCCAGCAGCCGGGCGCGCTGAGCTTCGGCGGTGGTATCATTCAGGTGCATTTTCTTAGGGCTGGCCTGTTGGTCGGCCTTTTTTGTGCTCAGCATTTAGTTGTTCTCCTTCCGACCCGCGGCAATCTGAGCCTGTTGCCAGGCCGCGATCTCTTCCTCAACCCAGGCGACACTCTTCGGCCCGAGCTGGACCTGTTGCGGAAACGTTCCTGCTGCGATGCGCCGATATAGTTCGGTGCAAGACAGGCCTGTCATACGCTCCACCACTGGGCGCTTGATGAAGTTGGTCATTGTGGCTAGCCCCCCTGCTTGGCGTGCTGGTCTAGGCGAGCCTGGAGGGTCTGATGCCGCTCACTGAATGGGAGGCCGCCGTCGATCAGGAGCTGATCCATCTGGCGCAGGTTCGTCAGGGTTTGGGCGTCCACCATGTCGGAGAAGCTGTCGGCCGCGCTCTTCGGAGCAGCGCTTTCAACTTGGCTGGGTTTTCCGGTTCCGCGCCCGGCAAGAGCTTGCTCGACGAACTCGGCCAGCGGGCTTGGCTTCCAGTCCTCCCCGCGACACTCAAGCCAGCGAGCCAGGCCCACAGCAAGTGAGGGGTGAACCCACAGGCCTGCGTCGTAGTTGTAGATTCCGTTTCCTCCCGTATTTGGCGCTGCTGCGACATGGCCACCAGGTGTGCCGGCAGCGTGGCGGATGATCCGTGCAGTTGTCAGGGCGCGCAGGTATTCGGGCTTGTTACGGAGCCGCACCTGGTTGTTCTGCCACTGATCGCGCAGAGGGTGGCCGTTGCGCTCTGCGACCTGAGCGATAGTCAGCTGGTTACCATCAAGCATGATGAACTCGATGGGGTTGCGGCCGAACTGCTTGGCCAGCAACGTGGCGTTGAGCATGCCCTCGGCATCAATTGCGACGGTGATCTGTTTGTGATGGAGCGCAGTGAGAATGCTCATACAGCGTCCCTCGCGGCCAGTTTTGATTGTTGCCATGCAGCAATCTCGCCGGCGGCAAAGTACGCCCGTGCCGAGCGCGTCTGGCCGTCTTTGAAAGGTTTCGGGAAGCTCTCATCAGCAGCCATAAGCTTGTATAGGCCGGAGCGTGATTTTCGGAGAAGGCTGCATACCTCGGAGAGGGTTAGCAGTTGAGCCAAGGCAGATGATTGGCGGTGAAGGTCTTGCAGTGTGGTTGGGTGCATCGCGCTATCTCCAGTTGATTAGCGATGCACCTTATTTTTCACATGTATTGAGCTGCTGGAATACCCTATGCGTGTAGCAGCTAGCTGGTGCGCGCACTGGCTAGCTTGGGTCTGGTGTACCGCGTAGAGCTTTCCTTGCCGTGGTGAGGGTTCTATAGCCAACAGCTGAATATTCCTCTTCCGCACATGTATCTCGCGAGGAATATTTACCTGTTGCCCAGATTGCTTGAATTTTCTGTTTTAAGGCCTTTGCCCCATCCGGCTTGCTGTGGCGCGTGTGTGCTGCTTTTGCTGCGTTCAGGGATATCTTGTTTTTGACGGCGCGCTCTACTGCTGCTGTTACTACCGCTGCGGCTGTATTTTCCACCCTTGCCATATTTCTCGCCTCGGCGGCATAGCAGACTGACTCCATGGCAAGAATGGCTAGCTCTCCTGCTTTCCCGGCGAACTCGACCGCAGGTGGTGTCATAAGTCCAAGCGACATTGCGCTTTGAGCTGGCTTATTGATCTGATCTATGGCTTCTGACAGCAGCATTAGGGATAAAACAGCGAAGTACTCCCATTCATGTGCATCCGGGAATAGTTCATCGTCTAGCTCGAATAGTTCGATGCCTTGCTGAAGCGCTTCCAGTGGATCGGTGTTTTCAGGAGTGGGGATCAACTCGGCTAGGCGGGAGATCTCCCGGCTTTCATCTGATCTGCTGGGTTTGTCGGCACCGTCCAGTAGCCAACCAATGACATCGTTGATGTCGGCCGCGTCAGGGGTGAAGTTCTCCAGTTCCAGCCCATGTGATTGGCCAATTTTTCTAATGCTATCGATGGCTGCTTTTTCGAGGTACTCATCTTGCATCCACATGATGGCAGCGGCCGCATCGATTACCTGCTCTGAATCTCGCGAGATAAGCAGCGAGCGCGCTGTGTTGGCAATTTTGGGAAGCATCTTCCCAAACGGCACAGCAGGAACTGGGTCTAAGAGTGGATCGAACAGAGTGAAAGGCTGGCCGCGCAACATGATTCGTCTCCCCAGACGCCCTAATTGAAATGTCGACCAGCCAGGCGGCAGGGGGGCCGCTTTTCACCCCGTCGGGTTAGGCTGGTCGCCGCACCGATACCGGTGCAGAGCTTCAGTGTAGTTACACTGTACCGAGCAGAAAACCGGTATTTAAGGGCTTGCGCTCTGTAGCCAGTGACATAGCTCTTGCCTCGACCAACATCCGCGAGGGAAGAGCTATGCCCGCCCAACTCGACGGCCTGGAAACGGCCGCCAACCAGAAAAAAAAGCAAACGCCTTTCAGTATTGTTAATGCGCCACTGGCCCAGAAAGGACAAAGGCAGGCTTTGCCGTCGATCGCGGATATGTCCCCGCCAGTGCAGCAAGTTCCGGGGGATGCTGACCGAGCCCGACGCATGCAGGTCCAGTTTGATCAGCCGGTTTCCAAGGGAATACCTCCGGGCGGCATCCTCTCTGGTCTGCCTGGCTTCGACAGTACGGGCCAGCCATTCATCGCCCAGCATAGGGCTGGCGGCATTGCTGGTGGCCTGGGGGCAGGTGGTAAAGCGCTAAATCCGCTGATTGCACCAACTCAGCCTTTGCCGGCGAAGGAAGACAATACGCTGGCCAATAACCCGCTGACCGCACCGACTCAGCCTATTCAACCCAGCGGCCAGGGCTATGCGCTCACGGGCATTGGTGCTGGTATGGCTGGCGGCGAGATAGCTGGTCGGCGTGGTGCGAATGGGGTTATGGAGTTCACCAACGAGGCGGCTACGCCAGGTGCGGTAACTTCCGCCCGACCAATGCCGAATGGGGGTATTGGTGGTATCGGTGATGGCATCGGCACCTTCAGCCAGATGCAGCCAGGCGATAGTCAATTGGCCCTGGAGCGTTTCGGGCGGGCCAACGATATCCGTGCTGAGACGATCAAGGAAAGCCGCCGCGGTGGCATCGGAGAAGGTGGTGGCCGGGTCACTGTTGTGCGGGATAGTTCGCGCTCGCCATCGATCGCCGATATCCAGAATGCACGCCTTGATTCGCGCCAGGCGCAAACCAACTTGCAGCAGCAACAGGCACAGCAGGGGATCTTGGCCGGATTGGACGAGCGCCTTACTGGCCAGCTTCAGCGGCAGCGCTTACAGCAGGAACTGACACTGGGTAACGTAGACCTGAGCAAGCAGCAGCGCCTGGCAGAGTTGGGTGCGATGATGGCTGACCCGAGCTTGGGCGCCGAGCAGCAGCAGGCCGCGCGCGAGGCCTATACCTCGCTGAGTACTCCAGCAAAAGATCGCTTCAAGTCCCAGGACGTGATCCTGGGGCGTGACGAAAACGGCAGGGATATCCGTGGTACGCAGCTGATCGATGTGACAACCGGAAAACCGGTAGCGGGCGGTGCAGTTCAGTCGCAGCGGCGGGCGTCAGTCACTCGGGCAGAGGTTGAACAGGCCGCAAAAGAAGATGGGGTGTCGGTTGATGATTACATTCGAAGCTTACAGAGCCAGGGTGTGAATATCAGTTAGCTCACTGGCAATTGAGTCCAAACTCAGTTGCCAAGTTTGAGCATTTCTTGTCATAGAGCCTGTTGCAGGCGACACGGATCATTCCTGCCGCATCCTGGTTTCGTGTGTCTCGAGCTTTGCTCAAGGCGCACTCGGCACCAGAGTCGAAGCCGAAGAAGCCGCGGCCGGAGCCTTGCTCGACGTTCGCGTAGCGTTCCGGGTACTTGGCGCTGCAAACCTGATAGGCCGCGCCGGCGGCGTTGTTGTTCTGCACGCCGGGCAGCTCGTCCAGCAGGCAGGTTGCAAAGTTACCTGCCGAGGCAAACGCGGGTAGGGCAAAGAGGGCGGCGATTAACAGTAGTTTCATGGTTATCGCCGCTCTTTCGCTACGGTGCGGAAGGTAAGGACTGCGCCGATTCATAGATCGATTGCACGATCTGCGCGAAACCGATGCCGATCTGCTGGTTGGCGAAGTAGGCTGCCACGATGATCGCGGCAACGGCCAGAATCTGCACACCAACACTGGCCCAGAAATGGGTTTTCAGGTTGGCGGCCTGCTTCGCAGATGCGTCGGAACTCTTGGCGGCCTCGGTGGCCTGCTCGGTCAGCATGCGGAACTTCTGGTTCCACTCATCAGACAATGTCACCGAAGAGGCCACGCGCTCATGTAGGCGTTGATCGCGTTCGGCGGCCAGCGCTGCAGTAGCTTTGTCTCTTTCAGATTGAGCGGCGAGGAAGGCGTCAATCTTCGTATTGGTGGATGCGACCCGAGCGTCCATTCTGGCTTCAATGGCTTCTAGCTTGGCGTCGAGTTCGGGGCGAGTGATATCGTTCATGGCGGTTTCAGTATCTGCCCTTTTAGGTGAAACTTCCAGATCGGAAAAATCACCAATCCCAATACCAGCATGCGCCTCGATGTTCTGAATGCGCTTGCTGCGCTCATCTGTATCCCTGGCAGCTTTCTCTGCCCATGCCCCCGGCATTTCACGATTCATCACTTCTCGGTCGCTCCGGATAATTCCGAGATAAGCTTGTTGATTTCGCGGACATGCTCGAGCTGAGTTCTCAGGGCTGTCATGAACTCGTTGGCTTGATCCCGAGTAATCAGGTCTTTATCGACAAGCGGGAGGATGATGGTAAGAAGGGCATCCGTAGTAGCCCCTTGCGCGGCAGATGAGAGCATAAGCGCTTCGAGAATGAGTTGAAATCGTTCTTCTTGATCCATTGTTCTGAGCATTCCTTGGTGGCCTAGAGACACTAATCCATGGTGAGACATCCCGCTAGCTGGTCATTCATCCATAGCTAGGACCGCCACCCCCTGTAAGGTTCGCCTTTCATGTGCCACCCCAAGAGGCTTAACCCGCTACGGCGGGTTTTCTCTTTCTTGCTGCCTTGCTCGGCCAGCCCAGTGACATAGCGTCCACTTAACGACGCTGCGTGGTGCGGCTGGCTGGAGGTGGTGATGGCTGGGCCTTGGGACGATTACGGGCAAAGCAATGATTCTGGTGATGAGCCTTGGCGCGAATATGGTGCACAGCCGCCGGCACCAAAGGCGCAAGGCATCGGCGACACCCTAATCGAGGGCACCAAGTCCACCGGCCGCGCCGTTGGTGCCGCCGTCAACGCCTACACCGGTAACGGGCAGGGCATTGCCGATAAGGCGATCGCGCAGCAGCAGGCGCCGCGCGATGCGCGCCTTGAGAAATTCCAGACCGATTTTGCCGAGCGCACTGCCGCCTTGGGTGATGATCCTGGGGTGCTGGATACCATTGGTGAAGGTATCGGTGCCGTCGCGGACAACCCGGCCGGTGCCGGCCTGGCGGTGGTTGAACAGTTACCGAATGCCGCGGTTGCGTTGGGTGGCGGATTTGCCGGCATGAAAGCTGGCGCCGCAGCTGGTGCAGCAGCCGGTTCTGTCTTGCCGGGTGTCGGCACGGCTGCTGGTGGTGTTGCGGGTGGCATTGTGGGTGGTTTGGCCGGCATGTTTCTGGGAAATGCCGCGCTGGAGACCGGCAATAAGGCTATGGGCCTGGCCGATGATGGTGAGGTTACGCCGGAAGAGATGAGCCAGGCCAGGCGCGAGGGCGCGGTCAAGGGTGGCGTGATCACCGGGGTGGATGCGCTGACCCTGGGTATCGGCGGCAAGGTAGCTGGCACGCTACAGCGCACTGGCAGAACGGCTATCGAAGCGGCAACGCGCAAAGCTCTGGTTGATCGCGGTGTTGATGTGGCGGATCAGGCTGCGGTGCTCGCGGCGCGCAGCAACCCTGAAATTGCCGCGGCAGTGCGGGTTGCTCAGGATAACGCGCGCAAGGCAACCGATAGCCTGGGCAAGCGTGCGGCGGTGGCCGGTACCTTGCTGGGTATGGAGACCGTCGGCGAAGGTGTTGGCGAGTACCTGGGCGAGTTGGCCGCGACGGGTGAAGGTAATGTGCCGGATGCCGTACTTGAGGGGCTGCTGTCGCTCGGCCAGAGCGGTGCCGAGACGGCCTTCAACATGCGGCGCATGGTGCAGCCATCGCCGTCGGCCGAGAACCCTGCACCTGCGCCGGTACCAAGCCCTGATCCTGCCGCCGGATCAATCTCCCGTGCCGCGGCCATGCTGCCGGCGCCGGACCGCCTAGCTCTCCCTGCACCTGACCCTGTGCTATTTGCCGACAGTTCCGGCGAGGTGAGTGATCAGGGGCCGCGCCGTGATGTTGACCGCGAGCAGCGCCCGGTACCTGGCCGTCAACCGGCCACTGGTGGCTCAGGCATGGACCAGCAAACTCCGCGAGGTGAACTGCCCCTAAGTGGTGAGCTGATTCCGGCTGCGCGCGTTCAACAAAGTCAGCCGCCGGCTGAAGTCCGCACATTCGAGGCTGATCCGGTTCGCCCTGGGATCCCTGACCTAAGGCCCGAGGCGGTGATTGTCGATGCTGCCGGGCAGGCGCAGGCAGGTAGAGTGCCGACCCAGCAGCCGGTTGACGCGCCCGTGCGCCGCGATGGCATGACCAGTCAGGCCGTACCAGGCCAGCGACCGCGCTTCGAGCAAGTGTTGCAGCAGGCGCGCGCCGCCGGGGCACAGATTGATGCCGCGGGCCTGGCAGAGGTCACCGGTGCAACCCGGGCGCAAGCAGCCAGGGCGATCCGCGGCGTGCAGGTCGAACAGCAAACAATAAATACGACTTTCAAGAGCGTGCCAGGGGCAAACAAGGCGCTGCGTGAGCTGCCAGAGCCGGGCGCGTTCGAGGTGGTGAAGAGCGGTAACCGAGAGTGGCGCATTCAGCGTCGGCAGGAGGTGCAAGATGCTGATAACCGGGCAGGGGCTACTGATGTCGGAGCCGCAAGCGATCTACCTGCTGCACCAGCTTCGGTGGATAACGTGGCGCGAGTGCCAGCTGTGGATGAACGGCCAGCAGTTGCAGGGCCAGCGGCAGAGCCTGGTGGAGTTGATATTCCTGCTACAGCTGAGGGGGCCGACGGACAGCGTGCACTGAGCACGGATACTGAAGGGGCAGAGGGGGCGGATACTTCCAACGAAGTGCCGAGCAGGCAAAGCACACCTGCGCGGCAGTCGAAACCGACTAGAGCCGTCACCCCTGCTGATCAGAGTGTAAGCACCGAGACCGAGCAAGACAACGCCGGTGCGTCGGAAGAAGCCCAAGCTCTGCCGGAAATATTGGCCACGCCACGTAAGCGCTACATCGACCGCCAGGCCAAGACATCGGGCCTCAAGAAGGGCTCGCCTGGTTACGATCAGGCCATCCAGCGCCTGCAAGATCAATACGAGGCCGACATCGATCGCGCCTCGGCCGGGCTGACCTTCGAGCAATACAACGCCCTGAACAAGGACAGCCCGGAAGGTGTGAATCGCCAGGCCTGGGAGGCGCTGCGCCGGGAGTTCGAGCCGGCGTACTCGCGCGGTAGCTACCGCCGAGGGCCCGTTGCTGGGCGGGGTAGCCGTGCCGTGCAACTACGCCTGCAACTCCAGCGTCTCACTGGCGGCTGGCAGAACGCCCCAGATATCAAGGTGGTGCAGTCGGTCAAGGATCTTCCTGACGCCCAGCGCCGCCAGGTGGAGCGTGATGGTGCGTTCGATGTGGAGGGCATGTTCGCCGACGGCCAGGTGTACCTGGTGGCCGATAACCTGCGCGGCGTGAAGCATGCGGCGTTCGTGCTGCAGCATGAAGTACTTGGCCATGCCGGTTTGCAGGGGGCCTACGGCCAGCGCCTGAAGCCGTTGCTGATGAGCCTGTACAACAGCAATGCCGAACTGAAGCAGCAGGCCGACCAGTTGACCAAGAAGTTCGGCTACGAGCCAGCGCTGGCGATGGAGGAGGTGCTGGCCGATATGGCCGCGGCCGGTACCATCGCACGGCAATCGTTCTGGCCGCGCTTGGTCACCGCCATGCGCAATGCGCTGCGCTCGATCGGCCTTAACTTGAGCTGGAGCGAGGGCGATATCCAATCGCTGTTGGCCAACGCCAGGGGCTATATCATCAACGGCCGGCGCCGGCCGGGTGCTCGCGATGCATTTTCCCGCGACGGGCGTTCCGGTCGCGGCCCGGAGATTGCCGACGAGCAGGGGCGTCTGTTGGCGCCGAATGGCAAGCCTTCGAAACTGAACCAGAAGCAGTGGCACCAGGTGCGAAGCGAGTCATTTGAGAAGTGGTTCGGCGACTGGCAGGCGGCGGCTGTTGGTCTGCGCTTGGAAAAGGCGAAGCCGCTACGCTTGGCAACACCTGAATCTTGGAAGGGGTTAGGGATCAAGGATCGCCAGGCCAAGGTGCTGGAGCTGCTGCGCGGGTTCGTCGCCTCAGGTGAGACGCTACAGCACGACATCCTGGGAGAGGTGAGGCTGAACAATAATGGGGCGAAGAAAGCTTCCTCGACCTCTGCTGATCCGGCGAAACATGCGGTGCTGGCAAGGGTGCAAGATGCCATTCGACACGCCGAGTACTCGCGCTGGGACTTCGACAACAAGGGGCGCGAGGGTATGGCGCACCACAAGCTGATCATGCCCGTTTCCGTAGACGGGGTGCCGCTTTATGTTGTTTTCAACGTCAGGGATGATGCGAATGGGCGTCGCCTGCACAATCTGGCGACGCTTGATAGAAAGGAAGAAGCCTTGGCAGTCTCTCCGCGCGAGATGACCCGTGAAGGTCAGAGGTCGACATCGGCCAATACCAAGGCTCCAGCCGATTTTGTACGCCGACCGCTTGAGCGCGTCAATCCCGATAATGTATCCAAGGTGACTGATAGCAACGGCGAGCCGTTGATTCTGTACCACGGTACCGCCGAGGAATTCAGCGTATTCGACCAGACTAGAGCGGGGCGCAGCACTGGCCATACAACTGCGCCGCTCGGGATTTTTCTGACGAGTGACGGAGAGCTGGCCAAGGCCTACGCCGAGAAGGCGACGGATGGCATGCCGGGCTTGGCCAATGTGATGCCGCTGTTCGTCCAGATCAAGAAACCCTACGTGATGAGCGTGGCCGAGTCGCAGCGCTTGGATACGCCAGATAAAGCCATCGCCTTTCGGCAGAAGCTCGAGCGCGAGGGCTATGACGGGGTTCGGCTCGCCGATACCGGCACCTGGGTGGCCTTCTACAACAACCAGGTGAAGTCGGCGACGAACAACACTGGGGCGTTCGATCAGGTAGATCCGGATATTCGCTACTCGCGCGCCGGCCAGCGCGACACTGAAGCGCTGCGCAAGATCGGGCTTGCCGGTAGCGAGGCGCAGAACCTGCTAGACCAGGTGCGCAACGTGACCCTAGGAGGCCTACAGGCAAAGCTCAGCGAGTGGTCGACGCGCTCGGAGGAAGGGATCTTCGACGGCCTGGCAGGTATCCGTCGCGCCGAGGAGGCGGTGGGCGTAACCGATATCAACAAGCAGGGTTATGTGTCGGCGCGGATGGCCAGCGGCATCGCCGATGTGATGCACGGCGTGCTGCACTACGCGGCGCCCGAATGGCGCGATGGTGTGGTATCGGGCAAGGCCGGTACCCGCGGCGTGCTGGAGATCCTGGGCGACCTTGGCCAGGACAACCTGACCCCGTGGTTGGCATGGTTGGGCGGCAAGCGCACAGTTGCTTAAAGCGCAGGGGCGCGAGAACAACCTGAACGATGCCGATATCGCCGAACTGCTGGCTATGGGTAAGGGCAAGGAAGAGCTATTCGAGAAGGTTTACCGCGAGTATGCCCAGGTGAACGAGGCTGTTCTGGATCTGGCGCAGGAAGCTGGCCTGATCGATCAGGATGCCCGGGCGAAGTGGCTGACCGACTACTACGTGCCGTTCTACCGCCAGGACGAGAGCGAAGGCATTTTCACGGCGCCGCGGTCGAAGCGTGGACTGTCGCACCAAACGGCAGCGATCAAGGCCCTGAAGGGCGGCACGCTGCCTACCAATGACCTGCTGAGCAACATGCTGGCCGGCTGGACCAAGCGCATTGACGCCTCGATGAAGAATAAGGCGTTGCTCGAAGTGGTCGACAATTTGAAGGACAGCGAATACCTGGCGGACGAGAGTCCGCGCTATCAGCAGGTGCTGATTTCCCGCAGCCAGATCGCCCAGCAGATCCGCAAGGACCGTAAGGCGCTGGCCATGGCTGCCGACCTGCTGGACCTGCCGGCCGGCTCCAATGTCATCAAGGTGGTCAATAAGCTGATGCAGCCGGAAAGTGAGGGCTTCGAGAAGCTATGGACCAGGGTGGCGCCGACCGACCCCGACATCATCCGCGTACAGCGCGCCGGCAAGAACGAGTATTACCGCGTCAACGACGAAAGCCTGCTGCGCGGCCTCAAGTTCATGGAAGGCAGCGTGTTCAATGACCCGATCACCAAGATCGGCCGGGCCTTCAAGCGGATTCTCACCACCGGCGTGACCGCCTCGCCCGATTTCATCCTGCGCAACTTCATCCGCGACGCGGCGCATGCCTGGCTGATCAATAAGGACGGCTTCACCCTCGGCAAGGACTCAATCCGCGGGATGCGCGATGCGCTGCGAGAAGATCAGGACTACCGCGACCTGATGTTCGCCGGCGGCAGCTTCCAGGGCGGTTACGTGCACGGTTCCGACCCCGATGCCTCGGCGCAGATCATCCGCCGCGCGCTGGAGAAGAAAGGCTTCACCAGCCGACAGCAGGACGCCTACCTGGGTAGCCTGGTGAACACGCCAGCCAAAGCAGCTGCGATGCTCGGCAAGGGCTGGCAGAAGTACCGGGCCCTGGGCGACAAGGTGGAGAACGCCAACCGCCTGAGCACCTACAAAGCAGCCCTGGAAGCTGGCAAGAGCCGGCGCCAGGCCGCCTACGAGGCGAAGGATCTTATGGATTACAGCCTGCGCGGAAACTTCGCCGCGGCGCAGTGGTTCACCGACGTGGTGCCGTTCCTCAATGCCAGATTGCAGGGCCTGTATAAGCTCGGGCGGGCGGTGAAGGGGGATAAGACCTTGCTAGCCAAAGAGGTAGCCATGAAGGGCGGCTATATCGCGCTGTTCTCGCTGCTGCTGGCCGGCCTGAATGACGATGATGAGCGATACCAGGCGTTGCAGGACTGGGATAAAGACATGCATTGGCACATCTTCCTAGGCGACGAGCATTTCCGCATTCCCAAGCCGTTTGAGCTGGGTTTGATCTTCGGTACCGTGCCCGAGCGCATCCTGCACGCCATGACCGGCACCCAGGATGGTGGCGACCTGGCAAAGGCCATATCGAATGGCGTTTTCCAGACCCTTGCTTTCAACCCGGTACCGCAGTTCTACCAGCCTATCCGCGAGCTACAAGCCAACCGCAACTTCTTCCGCGACTCGCCGATCGAGGATATGAGCGACGAAGGAAAATTGCCGGAGGCGCGTTACGACGAACGCACCAGTACCCTGGGTCGATTGCTTGGCCAGATCACTGGCCCAATCGCTGGTTTGTCGCCAAAGCAGGTTGACCACCTGGTGATCGGGTATACCGGCACAATCGGCCAGTACGTGTTGGATATGTCGAGCCTGCTCGCGAGCGCCTTCGATGATGCCGATCGCCCTGCAAGTCGTAGTGGTGATATTCCTATCCTGAAGGTGCTGTACCAGGGCGACTCGCCACGCTCGACAAAGTACCAGAGCGAGTTTTACGACATGCTGCGCGAGGCTGACCAGCTCAATCGAACCATCAAGTCGTACCGGGAGGAAGGGCGCGTCGAGGCGGCTGACCAACTGCTATCGGCGAACCGCGAGAAGATCCGCCACCGGCCGGCGCTGGGCTTTGCCCGTAAGCAGCTGGGCAACGTGCGCAACCAGATGGATGCTGTTTATCGAGACACCAGCATGACGCCAGAGCAGAAGCGGCAGCGCCTGGATGCGCTGCAGCGTCAGTCGAATCAGATTGCGGAAAGGATCGTGAAGCTGGCGGGCGGGGATTTCTGATCAGAACAGGCCAAGGAAGGCCACTGCTCCAACGACAATCATGCAGATCAGGCAGATGCCCCAGAACGTGGATTCAGCCGCTGCGCGTGTGGCCTTGCTGGTATTGATGTACAGGGCATAGCCGATGGCGATAAGGATGCCGCCGGCAACGGGGTTTGCCAGCAGCATGAACATGCCGAGCACCAGCAGGATGGCGCCTATCCAGACTTGTAGCATGGTGACTCCCTAAAGCCATATGCCGCGTGCGCGGAGCCAGTATTTACCGAGCTTGCTGATGTGCGCCTTACGGGATCGGCGGATCTTTACATGCTCGTATTTATAGGCCTTGTAGGCATCGCTCTTGCCGAGTGCTTTTCCGTACTCGAGGTTGATGTTGTCGAGATAGCTCATGCGGGAAGTCTCCCAAAAACCTAAGCCCAGTTTCGGCGTGGTGGCGGTGCAGGGCAAGGGCCTTGTCAGGGCCTCCGGCTGAGCTGCTTGGCGGTACCGGCTGCCAGAGCATCCAGATAGTCGGCATACCACTGCATCATCACCTTGCGTTGTTCCAAGTACTGGGCCTTGTTGTAGACACCCGACACGCCTTCTTCCTTGTGGGCAAGCTGGGCGTCGATGTGCTTCTTCGGCCAGTTGTGCTCGTTGAGCAGTGTGCTTGCGGTGTGGCGGGCACCGTGGCCAACCAGCCGACCTTTGTAGCCGGCCTTGGCATACACCAGGCAGATGGTGTTCTCGCTGATGGTCGGGTTCTTCGGCCCAACACCGGGGAAGAGCCAGCGCCCGCGGCCGGTGACCCGATGAAGATCCTGTAGCGCGTTTACGGCTTGGGCGGGTAGTGGGGTGGTGTAATCCCTGTCCATCTTCATCTTGGTCGCCGGTACCGACCATATAGCTGCGTCCAGATCGAACTCCGACCACTCGGCGAAGCGCAGCATGCCCGGGCGGACGGCCAGCCAAAGGCAGAGCCATGCGGCGGTGCGGGCTGGTAGGCGGCTGGTGGTCGCATGAAGGGCGCGCAGGAAGTCGGGCAGTTCGTGCTCGAGCAGGTGCGGCTGTTGTTTGGTCGCCGGCGCAGGCGCTGCGATCGCGTGCAGGCGGCTGGCCGGGTCGTTCTCGGTCAGCCCTTTAGCGATGGCTCGGCCGAAAATCTGGTTGATCCAGCCGCGCGCCTTCTTGGCCACGTTGTGCGCGCCCCGCGCTTCGAGTGACGATTGCAGGTCTGCGCAGTGGTTGCGCGTGATCGCGTCGAGCTGCATATCGCCCAGGGCCGGGAGGATATCCTTATCGAGGTAGGTGCGAGCCTTATCCAGGGTGGATTGCTCCAGGCCCTTGGCCTGCATGTGCTGGTACCAGTCCTCGGCCGCAGCGCGGAAGGTGCGCGCCGAGGCTTGATCGGCTCGCTGCTTGGCAGATCGCTTGTGCTCGAGTGGGTCGATGCCGGTGCTGATCATCGCCTGATGGTCGCCGGCCTTCTTGCGCGCCAGGGCGCCGCCAACTTCCGGGTATGAGCCCAGCCCGATCCATGACCACTTGCCCGCTGCGTTCTTATAGCGCAGCTGCCAGGACTTGCCGCCGTCGGCCTTCACCCTGATGTACAGGCCGTTGCCGTCGAGCTCGCGATATTCTTTCGCTTCTGGCTCCAGCGTGGCCAGGACAGTATCGGCCAGCGGCCGGCGTTTGATTGCTGAACGCTTCAATCATGTATCCCGAAGTTATGTGATTTTTGAGGATACACAGGGGGATACAGGGATACAAGGAATCGGCAGGAACTGCCAGGAACTGTAAGACACAAAAAAGCCGGCGCAGTGGCCGGCTTTATTGGGCTAGTGGCATTTGCTGACACTGCCTGCTACTTGTAAATGGTGCCCCGGGGGAGACTCGAACTCCCACTTCTTTCGAAAACGGATTTTGAATCCGCCGCGTCTACCGGTTCCGCCACCGGGGCACAATGGCGGCGCAGTATAGGGATGACTTTAGGGTTGGTCAATCCACTTGCGTGGTCAGATTGCATGATTTCCGGTAAGCTTTGCCGCCCTGCAAGACGACCCCTCCTAAACCATGCGCGTTGCCGACTTTCATTTCGAGCTGCCTGACGCTCTTATCGCCCGTCATCCCCTCGCCGAGCGCCGTGCCAGCCGTTTGCTGGTGCTCGATGGCCCCACTGGCGAGCTGGCCCATCGCCAATTCGGCGATTTGCTGGATTATCTGCGCCCTGGCGATCTGATGGTATTCAACAATACACGGGTGATTCCTGCGCGGTTGTTCGGGCAGAAGGCTTCCGGCGGCAAGCTTGAGGTGTTGGTCGAGCGCGTGTTGGACGCCCATCGTGTGCTGGCCCATGTGCGTTCGAGCAAGTCGCCCAAACCCGGCTCGACGATTCTGATCGACGGGGGCGGCGAAGCCGAAATGCTCGCTCGTCACGATGCGTTGTTCGAGCTGCGTTTCGCCGAAGAGGTGTTGCCGCTGCTCGAGCGAGCCGGCCATATGCCGTTGCCGCCCTATATCGACCGGCCGGACGAAGCCGCCGACCGCGAGCGTTATCAGACCGTCTATGCCGAGCGCGCCGGCGCCGTTGCCGCGCCGACCGCGGGGCTGCATTTCGATCAGGCATTGCTCGCGGCTATCGCCGAAAAGGGCGTCGAGCGCGCTTTCGTCACCCTGCATGTGGGCGCCGGTACCTTTCAGCCGGTGCGGGTCGAGCGTATCGAGGATCACCTCATGCACAGCGAGTGGCTGGAAGTCGGCCAGGATGTGGTCGATGCGGTTGCCGCTTGCCGGGCCCGTGGCGGGCGGGTGATCGCGGTGGGCACCACCAGTGTGCGCTCGCTGGAGAGCGCGGCGCGCAATGGCGAGTTGAAAGCCTTCAGCGGCGACACCGATATCTTTATCTACCCGGGCCGGCCGCTGCATGTGGTCGATGCCCTGGTGACCAATTTTCATTTGCCGGAATCGACCCTGCTGATGCTGGTGTCGGCGTTTGCCGGTTACCCCGAAACCATGGCGGCCTATCAAAGCGCGATCGCCGAGGGTTATCGCTTCTTCAGTTATGGCGATGCCATGTTCATTACCCGTAATCCCGCGCCGCGCGGACCAGAGGATGTTGTATGAGCCGCACTTGCCGGATGTCGTTCGAATTATTGGCAACCGATGGCAAGGCGCGACGGGGTCGCTTGACCTTCCCGCGCGGCGTGGTGGAAACCCCGGCCTTTATGCCGGTGGGCACCTATGGCACGGTCAAGGGCATGTTGCCGCGCGATATCGAGGCGATAGGTGCGCAGATCATTCTCGGCAATACCTTCCACCTGTGGCTGCGCCCCGGCACCGAGGTGATCAAGCGCCATGGCGACCTGCACGATTTCATGCAGTGGCAGGGGCCGATTCTGACCGACTCCGGCGGCTTCCAAGTATTCAGCCTGGGGGCCATGCGCAAGATCAAGGAGGAGGGCGTGTACTTCGCCTCGCCGGTGGATGGCGCCAAGGTGTTCATGGGGCCGGAAGAGTCGATGCAAGTGCAGCGCGATCTGGGTTCGGACATCGTGATGATTTTCGACGAGTGCACGCCTT
>NZ_CAMPHN010000066.1 GCF_946885885.1 uncultured Pseudomonas sp. | reverse complement strand
ACGCGGCCAATGCGCTGCTGAAAAGCCTCGAGGAGCCTTCCGGCGATACCGTCCTGTTATTGATCAGTCATCAGCCCAGTCGCTTGCTGCCGACGGTGAAGAGCCGCTGTGTGCAACAGGCCTGTCCCTTACCCGGAGAGGCAGCCAGCCTGACTTGGTTGGCCGGGGCATTGCCGGACTGCAGCGATGACGAGCGTGCTGAGT
This sequence comes from uncultured Pseudomonas sp., assembly GCF_946885885.1. Next base: position 22,104 of record NZ_CAMPHN010000066.1, on the reverse strand, counting down.
TGTTGTGTCTGGCGGCGGGTTCGCCTTTGGTTGCCATGCGCATGCATGCCGAGGGCGTACGCGAGCAGCGCGCACAGGTGGTCGATGGGGTGAAGAAGCTGATCAAGCAGCAGATCGCCCCGAGCCAGTTGGCCGAGAGTTGGAATGCGGTGTCCCTGCACCTGTTGTTCGACTGGTTCTGCGATTGGTCGCAATTGATGTTGCGCTATCAATTGACCCGTGACGAAGCAGGGCTGGGACAGGCCGATATGCGCAAGGTGGTGCAATATCTGGCGGAGAAAACCCCGCAGGCGAAGATCTTGGGAATCCAGGATTGGCTGCTGATGCAACGCCAGAAAGTCATCGGTAAGGCCAATCTCAACCGTGTCTTGCTTCTCGAAGCATTGTTGGTGCAGTGGGCAAGCCTGCCCGGACCGAGCTAGAATCGTCTATCGAGTCATAAAACATCAGGATGCCGCATGAGCTTGCCACCTAATCTGGGTCCGCGTAACGGAATTTTGTCTCTGACCATCAAAGACAAATCCGTGCTCTATGCCGCTTATATGCCCTTTATCAAAAATGGCGGGTTGTTCATTCCGACCAACAAGAGTTACAAGCTTGGCGACGAAGTGTTCATGTTGCTCAACCTGATGGACGAGCCGGAAAAGATTCCGGTAGCCGGTAAAGTCGTATGGATCACCCCCAAGGGCGCCCAAGGCAACCGCGCTGCCGGGGTAGGGGTGCAGTTCAACGATGGCGACAACACCGCGCGCAACAAGATCGAAACCTATCTGGCCGGCGCACTGACCTCGGACCGCCCCACACACACGATGTAACTGTAGCGACAAGCCGAAAGTTGCAAGCGACAAGAAAGCGTCGGCGTTCTCGCTTTTACTTGTAGCTTGAAGCTCGCTACTTGAGGCCTGCTCCCCCCATGCCCATGCCCATGCCCATGCTTATCGACTCCCACTGTCACCTCGATCGACTCGACCTGGCCGCCTACGATGGTTCTCTGGATGCGGCGCTGGATGCCGCACGGGCGCGTGGGGTCGGGCATTTTCTCTGTATAGGCGTCAGCGCAGACAATGCGGCGGCGGTCAAAGGCTTGGCCGAGCGCTATGCCGATGTCGATTGTTCGGTCGGCGTGCACCCGCTCGATCTCGAGCCCGGCGCCGCCCCGGCGTTGGATTGGCTGCTGGCCGAGTTGGACCACTCGCGGGTAGTGGCGATTGGTGAAACCGGGCTCGACTATCACTATGAGCCCGAAGCGGCCGAGGCCCAGCAACAGGCCTTCCGTCTGCATTTGCAGGCCGCGCGGATTACCGGCAAGCCAGTGATCGTGCATACCCGCGAAGCCCGAGCCGACACCTTGGCGTTGTTACGCGAAGCGGCCCTGCCCCAGGCCGGGGTGCTGCATTGTTTTACCGAGGATTGGGAGATGGCCAAGGCTGCCTTGGATTTGGGCTTTTATATTTCCCTGTCCGGCATCGTCACCTTCCGCAATGCCGAGGCCCTGCGCGATGTGGCGCGTCAGGTGCCTGCGGATCGCTTGCTGGTGGAGACCGACTCGCCTTACCTGGCGCCGGTGCCGCATCGCGGCAAGCCGAATATGCCGGAATACGTGCGTGACGTCGCCGAGTACCTGGCGCTGCTGCGGGGCGTGAGTTATCAGCAACTCGCCGAGCAGACGAGCAGCAATTTCCAGCGTTTGTTCCCGCTAGCCCGAGTCGCGCTATAAAACTACGAGTCAAAAAAAGGCTCTGCACCAATTACTTGTTGCACACGGTTTTGTCGGGGCGGGATGCAGTTGTAGGGCGGGTTAGCTGCATAGGCAATTGTCCAGCAGCGCACCATAAGGGATGCGGCGTAACCCGGCATCGGCGCAGCGCGATCAATCGCCTGGTGGGTTACGCGCCGCACCATGATCGTGTTCGGGTTGCGGCAGGCGTACCGCGCCGCTAACTCACCCTACGAACGGCACCCGCCTGGATATCGCCGATTCCAGTGCGTCACAGATAACTGGGACATAGCCAAAAAAAACCCGGATTCTGGGGGCGAATCCGGGTTAAGACCATTAGGAGTAATCAAGGTACGCGGTCCACGGTACCTTGCCTGGCGAGACACTTGGGGGGAGATGTCAGCGCCAGTAATCTTGAGTATCGGTCAACTTTGTCGATCGTCCAGGCGGAAAGGGCTCGTTCTTAAACGTATTTGGAATACACCCGCGTCTGTTGAGTTCTCAGCCCGTAGCCAGCTGGCTTAGTAGCTGCAAAGTTTCGTCTATTACCCGCTCCTGGGTATAAAAATGCGGGGAAAAGCGAATCCCGCCACCACGCTGGGCGCAGATGACCTGCTCGGTTTTGAGGCGCTCGAAGAGTCGCGCATTATCCCAACCGTCCAGGCTGAAGGTGAGGATGCCCGCGCGCCGCTCGAGTTCGCGGGGGCTGTGCAGGATGATGCCGGGTATTTCATCCAGGCCGTCGAGCAGCCACTGCACGCGCTCATGCAGGCCTTTTGCAACGTCCGGCATGCCCACCTCTTCCAGCAGCGAAAGACTGGCCTCCAGCGCCATGGCCCCGAGCATATTCGGGCTGCCGCATTCGAAGCGCCGGGCGCTGCGCGCCGGTTGCCAATCCGTGCGTTGGTAGTCGCCGGCGTGTTCGAGCATATGCCAGCCGTATTCATGCAGTTTGAGCCGTTCGCGCAGGTCGCTACGGCAATAGAACACGCCGAGGCCTTCTGGGCCGAGTAGCCATTTATGACCATCGGCCATGGCGAAAGCGCATTGGCAAGCTTGCACATCGAGGGGTAGGGCGCCCAGTTGTTGGATCGCATCGATACAGAGCAATACGCCGCGTTGCTGGCAGCCCTGGCCAAGGCGTTGCAGGTCGAGGCGCAGGCCGCTGGCGTATTGCACCGCACTGATCGCCAGCAGACGCACGCGTGGGCCGCAGGCGTCGAGCAGAGCTTGTTCCGGGTCGCCTTGCTGCAGGTCGACCTGAATCACCTTGACGCCGAAGCGCTCGAGCGCTTCCCAAACGATCCGGTTGGAGGGAAATTCCTCGGAGCTGATCACCACCTGATCGCCCGGTCGCCAATCCAGGCCAAAGGCCACGAACGACAGGGCTTCCGAGGTATTCTTGACCAATGCGATGTCGGCGCTGGTCGGCGCATTGAGCAGGCGCTGTAGGCGTTGGCGCAGTCGCTGCTCGACCTGCAGCCAGTCCGGGTAGTCGCGCGCGCCGGTACGGGCGTTCTGCTCGGCGAAGCGATTGACTGCCAAAACGGCACGTTGCGGCCAGGGCGCGACCGCTGCATGATTCAGATAACGTAGCGACGCAAGTTGTGGAAACTCGCCATAAAGATCGTACATGGTCGGATGATCCGTGCAATTTGCTACTAGTTAGGCATAATACGCGCCTTCAATTTCCGACCCCGTAGTCCTTTTATGCATAAAGAACCCCGCAAGGTCCGTGAGTTTCGCCGCCGCGAACAGGAAATTCTCGACACAGCGCTAAAGCTCTTCCTCGAACAGGGTGAAGACAGCGTGACGGTAGAGATGATCGCTGACGCCGTCGGAATTGGTAAGGGCACCATCTACAAGCACTTCAAGTCGAAGGCGGAAATCTATCTGCGCCTGATGCTCGACTATGAGCGCGATTTGAACGAACTGTTGCATTCGTCCGATATCGATCGCGATAAGGAAGCGCTTTCGCGTGCCTATTTCGAATTCCGCATGCGTGATCCGCAGCGCTACCGTTTGTTCGATCGCCTGGAGGAAAAGGTGGTCAAGGGCAACCAGGTGCCGGAGATGGTCGAGCAGTTGCACAGCATTCGCGCGTCCAATTTCGAGCGGTTGACCCAGTTGATCAAAGGGCGCATCTCTGAAGGCAAACTGGAGGACGTGCCGCCTTATTTCCATTACTGCGCGGCTTGGGCGCTGGTGCATGGTGCGGTCGCCCTGTACCACTCGCCGTTCTGGAGCAATGTATTGGAAGATCAGGAAGGTTTTTTCCAGTTCCTCATGGATATCGGCGTGCGCATGGGCAACAAGCGCAAGCGCGACGGTGAGCCGCCGGCTAGTTGAACCCATTCAGCTGATCTATAGCTCACGTGAGCGATGAGTAGCGGCGATATACTCGGCGCATGACCTCGCCGGAGTTTTCCATGATCGTCGATCGCCAGGGTAGACGTTTTCGCAACTTGCGCGTCAGCCTGACCGCAGCATGCAACTACGCCTGTACTTATTGCGTGCCGGACGGCAAACGCCTGGTCGCAGCGCAGGACGAACTGTCCGCCGAGGCCATGGTGCGCGGCGTCGCCTATCTGATCGAAGCCGCCGGCATCGAGCGCCTGCGTATCACCGGCGGCGAGCCACTGGTCAGCCCGAAGTTGGAGCCGTTTCTGCACGGGGTCAGCCAGCTCGGCTTGAGCGATATCAGCTTGACCAGTAACGGCCAATTGCTCACCCGCAAGTTGCCGCTGTTGTTGGAGTGCGGCATCCGTCGCTTGAATATTTCCCTGGATACCCTCGATGCCGCGGCCTTCCGCTCGATTGCCCGCGGCGGCGATCTGGCGAGCGTTTTAGCTGGCCTGCAGGAAGCCCATGCTGCTGGCATGCAGGTCAAAGTCAATATGGTGCCTTTGCGTGGGCAAAACCTCGATCAGGTGCTACCGCTACTGGATTACTGTCTGGCCAATGGCTTCGAGCTGCGCTTCATCGAACTGATGCGCATGGGCCATCTGGCTCGCGCCGGCAATGGCTTTACCCAGCAGTTCGTCGGTATGCCCGAACTGTTGGAGCTGATCGGCAAGCGTTATGCCTATACCCAGGCCGATGCGCCGTTGGACGCCACGGCGCTGCGCTACCAGATTCCGGAGAAAGGATTCTTTGGTGTGATCGCCAATGAAAGCGTGCCGTTCTGCCGCACCTGCTCGCGTTTGCGTCTGTCGTCGACCGGTTGGCTGCATGGCTGCCTGTCGTCGAGCAACCGTCATTATGTCGGCGATTTGCTCGATAAGCCGCGCCATCAGGCATTGCCGGCTCTGCAGCGCCTGTTGGTCAAGGCGCTTGGCGACAAGCAGGAGCTCGCCTTCTCCGGCGGCGTGACCGTGATGAAGATTATTGGCGGCTGACGACTGTCTGGAACCCGAGCTTATGCATGATTTTCCCATCGCCTATATCGAGCCGGTCTTCCGCCCGCCGAGCGAGGCCCATTCGCTGATTCTGCCGGTGACCAATGGCTGTTCCTGGAACCGCTGCACGTTCTGCGAGATGTATACCCAGGAGCAGAAGAAATTCCGTGCACGTGATGAGGCGCAGGTGTTGGAGGAGATTCGCCGCGCCGGCGAGCGGATGATCGTGCAGAGGGTGTTTCTCGCCGATGGCGATGCCCTGGTATTACCGACTCGGCGCTTGCTGGCCATCCTCGGCGCGATCCGCGAGTTCATGCCAGAGGTCGAGCGGGTTTCCAGTTATTGTCTGCCGCGTAACCTGCGTAAGAAGTCCGTCGACGAGCTGAAGGAGTTGGCCGACGCCGGGTTGCGCATGGCCTATGTCGGTTGCGAGTCGGGCGACGACGAGGTGCTGACGCGGGTCAACAAAGGCGAGACCTTCGAGTCCAGCCTGAGCGCCCTGGACAAACTCGGCCAGGCCGGTATCAGTCGTTCGGTGATGATTCTCAATGGTTTGGGTGGCGCGGTGTTGAGCGCTCAGCATGCGGATAACTCGGCGCGTTTGATGAGCGAAGCGCAACCGGAGTTTCTTTCCACCCTGGTGGTCAGCTTTCCCCTGGGCGAGGCGCGTTTCCGTCAGGGCTTCAGCGACTATCAAGCATTGACTCAGCAGCAGCTGTTCGTTGAGGTCGAGCGTCTGTTGCAGGGGCTCGAGCTGTGCGACACGGTATTTCGCAGCGACCACGCCTCCAATTACCTGGTGCTCAAAGGCAATCTCGGCGCGGACAAGGCGCGCCTGCTGGCCCAGGTGCGCGAAGCCATCGAGCGGCCGCAGGGCGCTGGCTTGCGTCAGGAGTGGCAGCGCGGGTTGTAATGGCGTGAAAGCTGCATCAATACCCTGTCCGCCGGTTTTTCGTCGCCGGCAGCGGGAGATGAGTGATGCGTAATCTGTTGCCTGTATTAGCGATCATGGCCTTGAGCGGCTGCATGAAAGTCAGCGACCTGGCCGACGGTGCGGCTTATCAGCTGCGCGATGTCGGCATTCTCGATCATAGCCAGACCTCGCGCGCCAATACCTGGCGGTTGCAGGCGGATTCTTTTATCTATATCGCGCAAGGGCATTTCGTACCGCCGGGCGATGCCTACCCACGGCCCAATGTGGTGGCGGAGGAGGCGTTCAACGGTTTTGTCGAATACTTCCCCATGGTACGGCGGGCACGGGCGCCGTTGGGGCTGGAGGAGGCAATGGGCGAGGCGCGGGCGGCCGGCGCGCATTATCTGCTGTATAGCCGTTTCGCCGCAGCCGATAACCGCATCGGCACGGTCGAAGAGTGGGAGGACCAGGAAGCCGTGGATCGGCTCGGAACCGACCGCAGTGTGATTCAACTAATGTTGATCGAGACCAACACCCGTTATCTGGTCGATACCGCGCGTATCCGCAGTCGCGGCGGTTTTCTGACATTCTATGATGCGAAACCCGAGGATTTACTCGGCCCGCCGTTGCAGGATTACGCCCGCAAGCTGCTGGGGTTGGGCCGCTGAGGATATGTTATGAGTGATTCCGGTAAAGCCAACGACCTGCTGGCGCAGATTCCCAAAAGCGATAAACCGGGCCTGCCGCCCGTGCACTTATGGCACCCGGAATTTTGCGGGCATATCGATATGCGCATCGCCCGCGACGGCACCTGGTTCTATATGGGTACACCTATCGGCCGCAAGCCGATGGTCAAGTTGTTTTCCACAATCCTCCGCCGCGACGGCGACGACTATGTACTGGTGACGCCGGTGGAAATGGTCGGCATCAAGGTCGACGACGCGCCTTTCGTGGCCGTCGACGTACAGGTGGATGGCGAGGGCGAGACGCAGGTGCTGCGTTTCACCACCAATGTCGAGGATGAGGTCGTGGCCAGGGCCGAGCACCCGTTACGAGTGATGCTCGACGAACAAACCCAGGAACCCGCGCCCTATGTGCATGTGCGCAGCAACCTGGAGGCGCTGATCCACCGCAATGTGTTCTATCAGTTGGTGGAGCTGGCCGTGCCGCGTGAGATCGATGGCCGGACCTGGCTGGGGGTCTGGAGTGCCGGGGAGTTTTTCCCGATTGGGCCGCTGCCGGAATAGCGGTATGTAGCCTGGATGAAGTCCAGAATCCGTTGACAGGTTTCAGGATCGGTCCCGGATTGCGCTAGGGCTTATCCAGGCTACGCAAAGCTTGATCGGGTCGGCTAGCAGGGATCTATCCAATTCCTCTGCTTGCAAACCGCTTATGGTTAAAAGCCAAAAGGCTCCCGAAGGAGCCTTTGTTTTGCATTTTACATATTGGGGTAGTTAGGTCCGCCGGCACCTTCCGGCGCCACCCAGTTGATGTTCTGGGCCGGGTCCTTGATGTCGCAGGTCTTGCAGTGTACGCAGTTCTGCGCGTTGATCTGGAACTTCTTCTCACCGTCTTCCTGGGTTACCACCTCGTAGACGCCGGCCGGGCAATAACGCTGCGCCGGCTCGTCGTACAGCGGCAGGTTCTTGGTCAGCGGGATGCTCGGGTCGGCGAGCTTCAGGTGGCAGGGTTGTTCCTCTTCATGGTTGGTGTTGGAGAGGAATACCGAGCTGAGCTTGTCGAAGCTGAGTTTGCCGTCCGGTTTCGGATAGTCGATTTTCTGCGCCTCGGCAGCCGTCTTCAGGCAGGCATAGTCGGGCTTGGTGTCGTGCAGGGTGAAGGGAATCTTGCCGGCGAACCAGTTCTGGTCGATATAGTTCAGGGCGCCGCCGAACAGCGGGCCGAACTTGTGCAGTGCCGGGCCGAAGTTACGGCTGCGGAACAGCTCGTCATACAGCCAGCTGGCCTTGAACGCGTCGACATAGCCGGTCAGTTGATCGCCGCCTTCACGGCCGGCGAACAGCGCATCGGCCACAGCATCGGCGGCGAGCATGCCGGATTTCATTGCGGTGTGGCTGCCCTTGATCTTGGCGAAGTTCAGGGTGCCGAGGTCGCAACCGATCAGTGCGCCGCCGTCGAATACCATTTTCGGTAGCGAGTTGAGGCCGCCTTTGCAGATGGCGCGGGCGCCGTAAGCCACACGCTTGCCGCCTTCCAGGTACTGGGCGACGACCGGATGGTGCTTGTAGCGCTGGAACTCGTCGAACGGCGACAGGTGCGGGTTGCTATAGGCCAGATCGACGATCAGGCCGACCACCACCTGGTTGTTTTCCAGGTGATAGAGGAAGGAGCCGCCGGTGTTCTGGTTGCCGACCACGTCCAGCGGCCAGCCGGCGGTATGCACGACCAGACCTTGTTGGTGCTTGCTCGGGTCGATGTCCCAGATTTCCTTGATGCCGATGCCGTAGTGCTGGGCATCGGCTTCGGAGTCGAGGTTGAATTTCTTGATCAGTTGCTTGCCGATATGGCCGCGGCAACCTTCGGCGAACAGGGTGTACTTGGCGCGCAGTTCCATGCCAGGGGTGTAGTAACCCTCCTTCGGCTGGCCTTCGCGATCAACCCCCAGGTCGCCGGTGAGAATGCCGTAGACCGCGCCTTTTTCGTCGATCAACGCTTCCTGAGCGGCGAAGCCCGGGTAGATTTCCACGCCCAGGTTCTCGGCCTGCTGGGCCAGCCAGCGGCACAGATTGCCCAGGGAAATGATGTAGTTACCCTCGTTGTGCATGGTTTTTGGCACAAACAGGTCGGGAAGTTTGACCGAGGATTTCGCGCTGGTCAGCATGTAGATATCGTCGCGCTTGACCGGGGTATTCAGTGGGGCGCCGAGTTCTTTCCAATCGGGGAAGAGTTCGTTCAGCGCGCGTGGTTCGAATACCGCACCGGAAAGAATGTGAGCGCCGACTTCCGAGCCTTTTTCGACCACGCAGACGCTGATTTCTTTACCGGCTTCGGCGGCTTTCTGCTTCAGTCGGCAGGCGGCGGACAAACCAGCAGGGCCGGCGCCGACGATGACGACGTCGAATTCCATAAATTCGCGTTCCACAGGCTATCTCCTACTCAAGGCACTCTAATTTTATTTGACGATCAGGCTCGTCCCCTGGGCGATGCTGGCGCATTATATCCAGACCCTGGGGTTGGGCCAATACAAACGTTTGTTTGAATTTTCTGTAGGGCTGTTAGAATCGTACTACATCACCGCCAACGATTGGCCGATCCGCTGTATTGACCCGCTAGGGTCGCGCAGTCAAGATACGGGCGGTTTTGTGTCTGCCGTTATTGGTTGACTCCGGTTCCGGCCGGTCCGCTAGTCCCCGCCATGTTCGCTTCTGGCGACATTCTTATTCACCGGAGAGTAACGAGGAATCCATGAAGGTTCTTGTAGCTGTCAAACGAGTGGTCGACTACAACGTCAAGGTTCGCGTCAAAGCGGACAATAGCGGCGTTGATCTTGCCAACGTCAAGATGTCGATGAACCCTTTCTGCGAAATCGCCGTGGAAGAAGCTGTACGCCTGAAAGAAAAGGGCGTGGCGAGCGAAATCGTTGTCGTCACCATTGGCCCGGCCACTGCTCAAGAGCAGTTGCGTACTGCGCTGGCGCTGGGCGCCGATCGTGCCATCCTGGTCGACTCCGCCGACGAGCTGAACTCGCTGGCCGTGGCCAAGCTGCTCAAGGCCGTGGTCGATAAAGAGCAGCCGCAGCTGGTGATCCTTGGCAAGCAGGCCATCGATAGCGATAACAATCAGACCGGCCAGATGCTGGCGGCCCTGAGCGGTTACGCCCAAGGCACCTTCGCTTCCAAGGTCGAAGTGGCTGGCGACAAGGTCAATGTGACCCGCGAAATCGACGGCGGTCTGCAGACCGTTGCGTTGAACCTGCCGGCGATCGTCACCACCGACCTGCGCCTCAACGAGCCGCGCTACGCGTCGCTGCCCAACATCATGAAGGCCAAGAAGAAGCCGCTGGAAACCGTGACCCCGGGCGACCTGGGCGTTTCCACCGCCTCTACCGTGAAAACCCTGAAAGTCGAAGCGCCTGCTAGCCGTAGCGCCGGTATCAAGGTCAAGTCGGTGGCTGAACTGGTCGAGAAACTGAAGAACGAAGCGAAGGTAATCTAAATGGCTATCTTAGTTGTTGCAGAACACACTAACGCTGCGCTGGCTCCGGCCACCCTGAATACCGTTGCCGCCGCGCAAGCCATCGGCGGTGACATTCATGTGCTGGTTGCAGGCAGTGGTTGTGGCGCAGCTGCCGAGGCGGCTGCCAAAGTAGCGGGCGTCGCCAAGGTGCTGGTCGCCGATAATGCCGCGTTCGTTCATCAATTGCCGGAAAACGTCGCGCCGCTGGTTGCCGAACTGGGTAAAGGCTATAGCCACGTCCTGGCTGCCGCGACCAGCAATGGTAAGAACATCCTGCCGCGCGTCGCTGCCCAGTTGGATGTCGACCAGATCTCCGAGATCATCGCGGTCGAAAGCGCCGATACCTTCAAGCGTCCGATCTATGCCGGTAACGCCATCGCCACCGTGCAGTCGTCGGCTGCGGTGAAGGTGATCACTGTGCGCGCGACCGGTTTCGATCCGGTGGCTGCCGAAGGCGGTTCCGCTGCCGTTGAAGCCGTGTCGAGCGGCGCCGATGCCGGTATCTCGGCTTTCGTCGGCGAAGAGCTGGCCACTTCCGATCGTCCGGAGCTGACCGCTGCCAAAATCGTCGTTTCCGGCGGTCGCGGTATGCAGAACGGCGACAACTTCAAGCACCTGTACGCTCTGGCCGACAAGCTGGGCGCAGCCGTTGGCGCTTCCCGCGCTGCGGTCGACGCAGGGTTCGTACCCAACGACATGCAGGTCGGTCAGACCGGCAAGATCGTTGCCCCTCAGCTGTACATCGCCGTCGGTATTTCCGGCGCAATCCAGCACTTGGCCGGTATGAAAGACTCCAAGGTGATCGTTGCGATCAACAAGGACGAAGAAGCGCCGATCTTCCAGGTGGCCGACTACGGCCTGGTGGCGGATCTGTTCGAAGCTATCCCCGAGCTGGAAAAACTGGTTTAAACCGTTTTCCTGGCCCACAAAAAAACCGCTTTCGAGCGGTTTTTTTGTGGGCGCTTAGGCGTCAATCGGCATTATCGAGAAAGGCTTGATAGTGCATGGCCGCTTCTGCTGGGCGCTCGATCATCGGCAAATGGCCGCAATCTTTCATCACCACCACCGTTGGTTCCCGCAGCAGCGGGCGCATGACTTCTATGCTGGAGACGTGTATGGCCCGATCCTGCTCGCCCCACAGCAGCAGCGTCGGTGCCTGGATCTTCGCCAGTTCCGGTTCCAGGGGGATATAGCGGTTGACCAAGTGGCCGAATATTTCCTGATTAAGCGCACGGTTGGCGACGCCTTCGTTGGCCATATGCTGCTTAACCTTGGTGGGTAGATAGGGCACGTCGACAAAGACGAAATTCAACAAGCGGTCGAAGTCTTCCGGGGCGTTGACCACCAGAGGGTTGGCTTCACCGCGCTCCAATATTTCGATCAGTTGGCTTTTCTGCGGCGCGGTAATACCCGCATTGGCGAACAGCGCGACGGACAGCACCTGTTCGGGATAGCGCGCGGCATAGAGTGCGCCGATATGCCCGCCCATGGAATTGCCGATCACATGCAGTCGTTCGATATTCAACGCCTGGGTAAAGGCGGCGACGCGCTCGACCTGGGTGCCCACGTCGTAGCTGGCGGCTGGTTTGCTGCTATCGCCAAAGCCTGGCAGATCGATGGCGATGACCCGATAGCGCTCGGTGAAGTGGCGAGCGAAGCGCAACCAGTTGTCTTTATTGGCGCCGAAGCCATGCAACATCAGAATGGTCGGTGCATCTACAGGTCCGCCTTGGTAATAATGAATGCTAAGATCGCCAACGGTGATTTGCTCGCGCGCAAGCCCTGCTAATTGGCGTTCGAGCAGTTGCATGCTCGCGAGCAGGGCGCCGGGTGAGTAATAGAGTGCCGCCGCACTTGCTGCGAGCAGTAACAGCAGGCCGAATATCAGTTTTTTCATAGCGCATCCTTATCGCAAATCATAATTAGCGGTGGTTAAGCTAGCATGGCTAACAGGCCTTTGGCGTTTCGTAAATCGCGAATGCCCATCAAAAAAATCGAGCGAGAAATGCCGATGCCCGAGCGTTGTCTAGTGAAGTCTCTGATGCTGTTGGTTGGTTTATGTTTCATGGCAACGGCGGCTAACGCCGTCGGCAAATGCGAACGCCTGGTGGCGACGGGCAACCCCGAGTACCCGCCTTATCTCTGGCGCGATCCGCAGAATCCGCAGCAATTGATCGGCGCCAATGCCGATCTGCTCGAGCACCTGGCCAAAGAGTTGGGCGTGGCGATCGATGTGATCTATACCGGGCCTTGGTCGCGTGCCCAGGAAGAAGTGCGTACCGGTCGGGTCGATTTGATCGCCGGCGCCTTTCTGACCCTGCCACGTCTCGAATACATGGATTACGTGCATCCGGCCTTCTTCCATACGCCCAGCGTGGTCTGGGTTCGTCAGGGCGAGGCGTTTCCCTATACTGGCTGGGAGGACTTGCGTGGGCTCACCGGCGATACCTTGGTCAATAACAGTTTCGGTCAGCAGTTCGACGCTTTCGCCAAGGACAACTTGACGCTCGAGGGCGTATCGAGCCTGACTCAGGCGTTTCAAAAGCTGGTGCTCAAACGTACCGACTACGTGCTCTACGAGCGCTATCCAGGCTTGGCGCTGGCCGAGACCCTGGGTTTACAGGACGATCTGGAACAGCTCGAACCGCCGATCTCTAGCGAGGGTTTGTACCTGACCTTGTCGCATAACTCGGCTTGCAACGACCCTTGGCTACGCGGACAGTTGGCGAAGAAAATGGCAGAATTGTCTAGCGCTGGCCTCCCCGAGCGCTGGTTGCAGCGCAATCTCGAACGCTGGAAAGAGCAGCAACTGCAGCCAGCGATTCCTCCCATTCAGTAGGTAATTCGTGTGTTCAATCGACGTCTGTGCGCCGTCATGCTAACGCTTGCTCTCAGCGCTTGCGCCAGCGATCCGGCGCCCACCGAACAACTGCGTTTAAGCGATCAGGCGTTATCCCAGGCCAAAGCATTGGGCGCTGACACCGAGCGCTTCGCCAGCTTGAAACTGGCCGAGGAAAAGCAGGCCCAAGCCCAGGCGGCCATGCAGGCAGGCGACTTCAAACAGGCGCGAATCCTTTCGGAACAAGCAGAATTGGATGCCCGTTTGGCCCAGGGGCAGTTTTTGACGCAGCAAAGCCAGGATCAGCTCGATGCTTTGGCGGCACGCATCGACCGTCTGCGCAAGCAACTGGGGAGCCTGCCATGAGTAGACTTTGGCGTTTATCCGCCTTGCTGCCGCTCGCTCTGGCGCTGAGCGGCTGTGCCAGTTTCCCGTCCGACGAAGCGAGCGCGCTCGAGACAGCGCGTGTCAGCTTCCATGCGGTCAAGGAGGATCCCGACGTGTTGCGCAGCGCGCCGAAAGATGTGATCCGCGCCGGCGAGTCCTTGGCGCGCGCCGATCGCCTCTCGAGCTACTGGGGCAGTGCCGAGGACGTTAGCCACTATGCCTACCTCAGCCAGCGTTACAGCGATATCGCCAAGCAACATAGCGCGCTGAATCTGAATCAGGAGCGGGCGGCTAAGCTGGAACTGGAACGCCAACGCCTGCAACTGGCCTTGCGCGAAGCCAAGTTGCTCAGCGTTCAGGAGCACAGCAACTGGCTCGAAGAGCAGATGCTCAGCCTGGCGACCAGCGAAACCGAGCGCGGCTTGGTAATGACCCTTGGCGACGTATTGTTCGATGCCGCGCGCGCCGAGCTGAAAGCCTCGGTCAATCGCACCGTGCTTAAGCTCGCGCAGTTTATGCAACTCAATCCGCGGCGAATGGTGCGCATCGAAGGCTATACCGACAACCGTGGCGACAAGCAGGAGAATCTGGAGCTGTCGCGGGCGCGGGCGCAGACAGTCGCCGAACTGCTGGTCGACCTGGGTGTCGACGGCAAGCGCATCGAAGTCGCCGGCCATGGCGAGGAATTTCCCATCGCGGAAAACGCATCGGCCAGGGGGCGGGCGCAAAACCGCCGAGTCGAGATCGTTTTCTCCGACGAGCAGGGGCGCCTGGGCGCCAACCGCTAAAGTCCCGGCAACCTGAAACCTCGGACATTCGCGTGCTGGGTTTTTTTATGGCTATGTAGGAGCCAGCTTGCTGGCGATCCGGCCAGTCTCGGGTGGATGACGCTTCACCCATCCACCAACTGGTGGATGAAAAAGGCGTCAGCTACCCGCCCCGATCCACCTTCCGTAGAAAACAGCCAAAGACTGTACCAACAACACTAGTGGAAATTGTACCGGTGCAATTTTCCGGGGTTGGGCTACTGTTACGGTTCAGTCTCCGGGAGATTCCGTCATGACCAATCTGTTGCTCTATCAACGCATCGCCCAGCAACTGGCGGAAGATATTCGTCGTGGCGTCTACCAACCGGGCGAGCGAGTGCCCTCCGTGCGCAAGATGAGCTCGCAGCTCAGTGTCAGTCACGCCACCGTATTGCAGGCCTATGCCAACCTGGAAGACCAGGGGCTGATCCGCGCTCGCCCGCAGTCCGGCTACTATGTTCATCAAACCCCCGCACTGACCGCGCCGACCCCGGATATCGCCCGGGTCGAGCGGCCGGGGTTGGTTACCCGCAGCAGCATCATCAACCAGGTACTCACCGAATCGCGGCGTGAAGGCGTGTTCCCCCTTGGCGCGGCCGTGCCGCATGTCGAGTACTTGCCGGTGCGTGCGCTGCACCAGCAATTGGCCAAGGTCACCCGTTTTCACAGCGCCCGGGCCTTCAGTTATATGTTCAGTCCCGGTTTCGAGCCGTTGCGCCGCCAGGTCGCGATTCGTATGCGCGATGCCGGGGTGGTCGTCGATCCGTCCTCGGTGGTGATCACCCATGGCTGTGTGGATGCGCTGCAGATGTCGCTGCGGGTGCTGACCAAGCCGGGCGACCTGATCGCCGCCGAGTCGCCGACCTATTACGGCCTGCTACAACTGGCCGACCTGCTTGGCCTGAAAGTCATCGAAATTCCCAGCGACCCCAGCACCGGTATCAGTCTTGAAGCCCTGCAACTGGCGGCCAACCAATGGCCGATCAAGGCGCTGGTACTGACCGCGCGGCTAAGCAATCCGTTGGGCGGCACCATCCCGGAGGCACGGCAAAAACAACTGCTGCGTCTGGCCGGCGATTACGACATCCAGGTCATCGAGGACGATATCTACGGAGAACTGATGTTCGAGCAAGGGCCGACCAAGGCGTTGAAATCCCACGACCGGGAAGGACGGGTGATCTACTGTTCGAGCTTCTCCAAGACCCTGTCGCCGGGCGTGCGTATCGGCTGGATCATCGCCGGCAAATACCAGGACGAAATTCAACGCCTGCAAACCTTCAGCACCCACTCGGCTTGCAGCGTGACGCAGATGGCGGTGGCCGCCTACCTGGAGAACGGCGGCTACGACCGCCACTTACGTTATATCCGCCAGGAATACCGGAAAAACCTCAGCGCCTTCCAATTGGCGGTGCAGCAATACTTCCCCGAAGGCACGCAGATCACCCGGCCAAACGGCGGCTTCATCCTCTGGGTCAGCCTGCCGGCGCGGGTCAACACCAAGGACCTGCACGTGCGCGCATTGCAGCAAGGCATCAGCATCGCCCCGGGGCTGATCTTCAGCAACACCGAGCAGTTCAATCACTGCATCCGCCTCAATTGCGGCATCCCCTGGAACCGCGAGGCGGAAAGGGCGCTGATGACCTTGGGCATGTTGGCCGGGCAGTTGTGCCAGGAGGCTGCGGGCTTTAGCTGAGGCGTGAACCCGATGCGCTATTGTGCCTGGGGGTGCCCTGCTGGCATTGAGGCAGTGACGTTAGTGAGGATTCTGTAGGGGGCGACTGAGGCGTTGTAAGTCCTTTGCTATGCCTGAGTTAAATGTGAGCTGATCGATATTTCAGGGTAAGGAAACCTAGCGATTTGCGGGTACCATGCCGCCCTTATTTATGGCGTTTTGCTATCTCGGTAGCAGCGCTTAGTCGTTGTCAGTGCATGGACGCAATAGATGTCGAATGCCCCCTCGTTCAATGAGCCCGATACCGGGCTCGACACCGGCCTGGCCTGCCTGGTGATGCTCGCGCGTTTCCATAACGTCGCCGCTTCCCCCGAACAACTCACCCACGAATTCGCCGAAGACGGCCGCCGGTTCGGTCGCGCCGAGCTGTTGCTGGCGGCGAAGAAGCTCGGCCTGAAAGCCAAGGCCGCGCGCAGCACCATCGAACGCCTGGACCGCACGCCCTTGCCGGCGATTGCCGCGGCGCAGGACGGCCGCTTCTTTATCATCGCCCGCCTGGATGACGGCAAGGCGCTGATCCACGATCCGCAGGCGCAGCGCCCGGAAGTGCTGAGCTTCGAAGAGCTGGAGGCGCGCTGGACTGGCGAGCTGATCCTGCTCCGCTCCGAAGCTTCCCTGGCCGGCGACCTGGCCCGTTTCGACTTCAGCTGGTTTATCCCGGCCATCGTCAAATACCGCAAGCTGCTCGGCGAAGTGCTGCTGGTGTCCTTCGTCCTGCAAATCTTCGCCTTGTTGACCCCGCTGTTCTTCCAGGTGGTGATGGACAAGGTGCTGGTGCATCGCGGCCTGAGCACCCTGGATGTGATCGCCATCGGCCTGCTCGGCATCATGGTGTTCGAGACGCTATTGTCGGGCCTGCGCAGCTACGTATTCGCCCACACCGCCAGCCGCATCGACGTCGAGTTGGGCTCGCGGTTGTTCCGCCACCTGGTGACGCTGCCGTTGGCCTACTTCCAGGCGCGCCGGGTCGGCGATTCGGTGGCGCGGGTGCGCGAGCTGGAGAACATCCGCAGCTTCCTCACCGGCAACGCCATCACCTTGCTGCTCGACGTGCTGTTCTCGGTGGTGTTTATCGCCGTGATGTTTATGTACAGCGGCTGGTTGACCCTGGTGGTGATCCTCTCGCTGCCGCTGTACTTCATCGTCTCCCTGCTGATCACCCCGGTGCTGCGGGCGCGCCTCAATGAAAGCTTTACCCGTGGCGCGGAAAACCAGGCGTTTCTGGTGGAAACGGTCAACGGCATCGACACCTTGAAATCCATGGCGGTGGAGCCGCAGATCAACCGCAAGTGGGACAACCAACTCGCCGGCTATGTCGCCGCCAGCTTCAAGACCCAAACCCTGTCGACCATCGCCAATGAAAGCGTCGGCTTTATCGGCAAGCTGGTCACCGTTGCCACCCTCTGGCTCGGCGCGCGCCTGGTGATCGACGGCGACCTGTCCGTCGGCCAGTTGATCGCCTTCAATATGCTCGCCGGCCGGGTGTCGCAGCCGATCATGCGCCTGGCGCAGCTGTGGACCAACTTCCAGCAGACCGGCGTCTCGGTGCAGCGCCTGGGCGATATCCTCAACACCCGCACCGAACTGTCCCAGGACTCGCGCAGCGCCTTGCCGCCGCTCAAGGGCGCCATCGAATTCGATCAGGTGCAGTTCCGCTACCGCCCGGATGGCAGCGAAGTGCTGCGCGGCATCAGCCTGAGCATCCAGGCCGGCGAAGTGATCGGCGTGGTTGGCCGTTCCGGCTCCGGCAAAAGTACCCTCACGCGCCTGCTGCAACGCCTCTACACCCCCGAACGCGGCCGGGTGCTGGTGGACGGCATGGACCTGGCCCTGGCCGATGTCTCCTCCCTGCGCCGGCAGATCGGTGTGGTGCTGCAAGACAACATGCTGTTCGCCCGTAGCATCCGCGAGAACATCGCCCTGGTCGATCCCGGTACGCCGATCGAAGCGGTGATGCAGGCGGCCAAGATGGCCGGCGCCCATGAATTCATCCTCGAACTGCCGGAAGGTTACGACACCGTGGTCGGTGAACACGGCGCCTCGCTGTCCGGCGGCCAACGCCAACGCATCGCCATCGCCCGTGCGCTGATCGGCAACCCGCGCATCCTGATATTCGACGAAGCCACCAGCGCCCTGGACTACGAGTCCGAGCGCATCATTCAGCAGAACATGCAGGCCATCTGCAAGGGCCGCACCGTGATCATCATCGCCCACCGCCTGAGCGCCGTGCGCGACGCCCACCGCATCCTGGTGATGGACCGCGGGCAGATCGTCGAGCAGGGCAGCCATGCCGAACTGCTCGCCCATCAGGCCGGCCACTACTCGCGCCTGCACCGCCTGCAACAAGGCGGTGCGGCATGAAACGGGCATTCATGAACAGCACCGATATCACGACGCGCCATGATCAGTCCCCTCGCCCCTCTGGGGAGAGGGTTAGGGAGAGGGGGCGGTCTCAATGACTCAGCCCAGCGCCAAACGCGACCTGCTCAACCGCTACCGCCAAGCCTGGCGCCACTCCTGGCGCAACCGCAAAGCCATGGATGCACCGCCACGGCTCAACCACGAACTGCAATTCCTCCCCGCTGCCCTGGCGTTGCAGGAACAACCGGTGCACCCGGCGCCGCGGATTATCCAATGGATCCTGATGGCCTTCGCCGCCCTGACCCTGCTCTGGGCCTGCGTCGGTGAAATCGACGTGGTCGCCACCGCCAGCGGCAAGATCGTGCCCAGCGGCAAAAGCAAAGTCATCCAGCCCAGCGAAGTGGCAGTGGTCAAAGCCATCCATGTGCATGACGGGCAAACAGTCAACGCCGGCGACCTGCTGATCGAACTGGACACCAGCATGACCCACGCCGATGTCCAGCGCCTGCACAGCGACCTGCTCGCCGCCCAGGTCGACAGCGCCCGCGCCCAAGCGCTGCTCGATGCCATCCAACACAACGCGGAACCGACCAGCCTGGCCCAACTAATCCCCCAGGCCAGCGCCGAGCAGCAACTGGCCGCGCAGCGCTGGCTGCAAGGCCAGTACCTGGAACTCAAAAGCACCCTGGAGCAAAGCGCCGCCGCCATTGAACAGCGCAGCGCGGAAATCCAGGCCGCGCAAAGCAGCGTCGCCTCCTTGCAGCAGAGCCTGCCGATCAGCCGTGAACTGGCCGCCGACTACAAACGCCTGCTCGACAAGCAGTACGTCGCCAAACACGCCTACCTGGAAAAGCAGCAGACGCTGCTTGACCAGGAGCGCGAGCTGAGCCTGCAACAGTCCCGCGTGCGCGAACTCAGCGCCGCCAAAAAAGCCGCCGAGAGCCAGCAAAACAGCGTCATCGCGCAGACCCGCCGCGCCATGCTCGACCTGCAACACGAGTCCGAACAACGCGCCGCCGCCCTGAGCCAGGAACTGAAAAAAGCCCAGCAACGCGACCGCCTGATGCACCTCACCGCCCCGGTGGCCGGCACCGTGCAGCAGCTGGCCATCCACACCCACGGCGGCGTGGTCACCGAAGCTCAACCGCTGATGGTCATAGTGCCCAGCGACCAGCCGGTGGAAGTGGAGGCGATGCTGGAAAACAAAGACATCGGCTTCGTCCGCCCCGGCCAGCAAGTCGAGATCAAGGTCGAGACCTTCAGCTTCACCAAATACGGGGTGGTGGATGGCGTCGTGCAAAGCATCTCCAACGATGCCATCGAGGATGAACGCCTGGGCCTGGTCTACAGCGCTCGGATCCAACTGAAGCAGGACAGTATTCAAGTCGGCGAAAACAAGATTGCGCTCTCGCCGGGTATGGCGGTCAGGGCGGAAGTGAAGACGGATAAGAGGAAGGTGATCGATTACTTCTTGAGTCCGCTTAAGCAGTATGTAAATGAAAGTCTGAGTGAGCGCTAGCTCGGTGCTTGTAGTTTAATTAAAAGGAGTTTTTATGAGTTTGGTTACTTTTCCTGATGGTACAGTTTCCTTTAAAGATGAAAATGGAGGGGTAATTACTATCACTCCTGATGGGCAGCTTCAAATGAAGGATGCCGCAGGTAATAACGTTGCTGTTCCCATCGATGGGGAGGGGAACTACTCGGTAACGATAAAAACGAAAACAGGCTCGGCAAGTATAAAAGGAACAATAGATTCCTCCGGCAGAGCTTCTGTTGCTGAGCTGAAAATTGCTACGCCTGAAGTTGGCGGGAAATTTGGACCTTTTGGCGTTCTTCAGCTTGGTGCCAAGGGCTATTATAAATGGACGCCTGAAGGCGGGGCTGAAGTTGGCATAGAAGGTAGTATAAAAATTGCCGGTCAAACTCCAGAGGCTCTGGCCAATAAAATTTATGAGTTTGTCGAGCAATCACCTGTTGGCCAAATATTGGCAACTCGAGATGATTATTATGCATATGTCGAGGATGCAACTCTTAATGGTTTGCCAGTAAAGACTCAGCGGGACTGGTTGGCCGAGCGAAATGGGGCGCAAGTATCACAAGAGGTTAATCAATCATTTAGTGATGCCAATAACTTTGTACAGCGCCGCGACCCCCTCACCCTGGACCTCGACGGCGATGGCATCGAAACCGTTTCCGCCAACTCTGGTATCACCTTTGACTTCGATGGCGATGGTCTAAAAACCGGCACCGGCTGGGTCAAGGGCGACGATGGCTTTTTGGTGCTGGATCGCAATGGCAACGGCAGCATCGATACCGGCAAGGAGTTGTTTGGTGTCGATACCATCAAGTCCAACGGCCAGAAGGCCACCGACGGCTTCGATGCCTTGCGCGATCTGGATGGCAATGCCGATGGCGTATTCGACGCCCAGGATGCGCAGTTCGCCAACGTGCGTGTCTGGCAGGACCTCAACCAGGACGGTGTGGCTCAGGCCAATGAGCTGAAAAGCCTGGTCGAGCAAGATATCAGCGCCATCAATCTGGGTTCGACCGCCACCAACCAGAATTCCAACGGCAACCTGATCAGCGCGGTCGGCAGTTTCGTTCGTGGTGACGGCTCTGAAGGGGCAATCAACGCCAACCAGAGTTTGGCCGCCAACCTCGACCTGGCTGCCAACCCGTTCTTCCGCGAGTTCACCGACCGTATCGAACTGGACGACACCACCCAGGCACTGCCGGATATGCAAGGCTCGGGTGCGGTACGCGACTTGCGTGAAGCTTCGATGCTAAATGCCGATCTCAAGGCCGTATTGGCGTCTTATTCACAGGCCCAGACACGTAGCGAACAACAAGCGTTGCTCGATCAATTGATCGGCGAGTGGGCGAAGAGCTCCAGCTATCAGACCTTCGACAAACGCATCGATGCGCTGGACAGCGCTGCACTCGACGTCAAATTCCAGTACTCCTGGGAAGCCGCGGGCACGCCAGCATCCGCTGCACAGTTGGCCACTCAGACATTGTTGGAGCGGGTCAAGGTACTGGAGGTTTTCAACGGCCAGAACTTCTTGAGATTCTCCCAGGTGAGCGCAACCGCCAGCAGCATGACGCTTTCCATCGGCGTTGGCGCGACAACTAGCAGCAGCACCTACGCGGCCGAAAATGGCAGCATCCTAGTCAACGAAACCCGACTTGGCCTTAATGGCGGCCAGGCGGGTTTGTTGAATCAGGCCTATGAGGGTTTAAAACGGTCGGTTTACAACGGCTTGTTGTTGCAGACGCGCTTGAAACCCTATGTCGAATCCATCGAACTGGTCCTGAACGAAGCTGGTATCGGCCTGAACTATGCGGGCCTGGTAGAGCGTCTGGCCGATGTTGGCGTGGTTGATCCGGTTAAAGCCATTGTCGATACCACTGAACTGCGTCAGGTTATGCCGCAAGGGCCGGACTATTCCGCTCTAGGCGCGATGACCGAAGGCTGGCTCGGGCAGCTTACTACAGAGCAATTGCAGTCCTTGTCTCAGCAACTCGACGGCCAGGTGCTGCAGAACGGCGATGTATCTGGAACTCTTACCGGTGGCTTGGGAGCGGACTTCCTCTTAGGTCAAGGCGGTGATGACACCCTTAAAGCTGGAGCGGGTGATGACTTTCTCAGTGGCGGTATTGGTAACGACAATCTACACGGAGAGGCTGGTCACGACGTTTTACTGGGTGGTGCGGGCAACGACACGCTCAACGGCGGCGAAGGTAACGACATCCT
>NZ_CAMPHN010000065.1 GCF_946885885.1 uncultured Pseudomonas sp. | reverse complement strand
AGCAAACAAGGCTCGCACGGTCACTAAGCTGGCTGCCAAGGCAACTTACCTTTGCTCTAATCCTCGCTAGACTCCCTGGCCACTGATAACAAAAAGTGCCGAGGAGCCTGTCATGACCGTTGCCCAGAAGCTGTCCGCGCCGACTATCAAGGATCGGGTGAGCGCCGCCGAATGGCAGGCGCGCGTCGATCTCGCCGCCTGCTACCGACTGATCGCGCTTTATGGCTGGGACGACCTGATCTTCACCCATATTTCGGCGAAGATTCCCGGCACCGAGGACTTTCTGATCAACCCCTATGGCCTGATGTTTCACGAGATCACCGCCTCGAATCTGGTGAAAATCGATCTGGCCGGCAACAAGCTGATGGACAGCCCGTTCGACATCAACCCGGCCGGCTACACCATCCACAGCGCGGTGCATGAGGTGCGTCACGATGTGGCCTGCGTGCTGCACATCCACACCGCCGCCGGCATCGCGGTGTCGGCGCAGAAGCAGGGGTTGCTGCCGTTGTCGCAGCAGTCGCTGTTCGTCCTCGCCAGCCTGGCTTATCACGGCTACGAGGGCGTTGCGCTGAACCACGACGAGAAGAGCCGTTTGCAGGCCGATCTCGGCGACAAGAACTTTATGATCCTGCCCAACCACGGCCTGCTGACCGCGGCCGGCAGCATCGCCGATGCCTTCCTGATGATGTTCATCTTGCAGCGTGCCTGCGAAATCCAGGTGATGGCGCAGAGCGGCGGCGCCGAGCTGATCCATATCCCGCAGCAGATTCTCGACGGCGCCAAGGCCATGGTCGCGGGCGTGATGAGAAGCCCCCAGGGCATGGGCGGCGCGCTGCCCTGGCCGGCGCTGCTGCGCAAACTCGACCAACAGATGCCGGGTTACGCCGAGTGAGTGGCTTGCCGGGTATCGCCCTGGCCGATTGGCGCGCGCACGGGCAGACATTCGAGTTTCGCGGCCATGCCCTGCGCTACTGGACGGCAGGGCCGGTCGATGCCGAGCCGCTGCTGCTGATCCACGGCTTTCCCACCGCCAGTTGGGATTGGCACTATGTCTGGACGCCGCTGGCCGCGCAGTACCGGCTGATCGCCTGCGACATGCTCGGCTTCGGCGACTCGGCGAAACCGCGCGGGCACGATTACAGCCTGCTGGAACAGGCCGATGTGCAGCAGGCGCTGCCCGCCCATCTCGGCATCGTCGGGCCAATCCACGTGCTGGCCCACGATTACGGCGATAGCGTCGCCCAGGAGTTGCTGGCCCGCCACTATGAGCAGCGCATTCAACTGGCCAGTTGCGTGTTTCTCAACGGCGGCCTGTTTCCGGAAACCCATCACCCGGTGCTGGTGCAAAAGCTCCTGCTCAGCCCGCTGGGGCCGTTGATCGGCAAGCTGTTCAGCCGTCGCACCCTGGCGGCCAACTTCGCCAAGATATTCGGCCCGCAGACCCAGCCCGGCGAACAGGAACTGGATGATTTCTGGAGCCTGATCGCGCACAACGACGGGCCGGCGGTCATGCACCTACTGATCCGTTATATGCCCGAGCGCCGCGTGCAGCGTGAGCGTTGGCTGGGCGCAATGCAGCGGGGCGGGGTGCCGTTGCGGCTGATCGACGGCGCCGTCGACCCCATTTCAGGCGCGCATATGCTGGCGCGCTACCGCGAGCTGATTGCCGCAGCCGACACCATATCCCTCGAGGGCATCGGTCATTATCCGCAAACCGAGGCGCCGGCTTTGGTCTTGCAACACTATCTGGCGTTTCGCCAAACCTTGGAGGCGCGCGATGAAGCGGCGACAGCTCCTTAAACTCAGCGCCCTGGGCGGCGTGGCGGCAGCCGGAACCGGCTTCTGGGCGCTCTCCAGCGGCGCGCCGCCGGGCGAGCTGAGCCTGCAGGGCGCGCAGCGGGTGCTGGCCGGGTTGGTTGGCAAAGAGTTGCGCAGCCTCAAGGGCTGGAGCCCGGCCGAGGTGTTCAACCACTGCGCGCAGAGCATCGAATACTCCATCAGCGGCTATCCCGAGCTGAAACCCGGCTGGTTTCGCCGCAGTGTCGGGCCCCTGGCATTCGGCGTATTCGCTGCCCGTGGGGCCATGCGTCACCCGCTGGACGAAGCGATTCCGGGGGCGGCGGGCTTGCAGCAGCCGGCGACTGTGGCCGAGGCGTTATCGCGCCTGCAACGCGCTTTTGCGGATTTCGCCGCGCATCGCGGCGAGTTGCAAGCGCACTTCGCCTACGGCGCGCTCAGCCACGACGACTACGCCCAGGCCCATGTGCTGCACCTGTACAACCACCTGAGCCTGATCCGTGCGGCCTGAGCGGCCGCCGATCATCCTGCTGCCTTATCGCTCAATATTCAGCAGCGGCCGTTCTATTGTGATGACCGGATGACTGTCCGACACTCGGCGCATTATTTGGATCTGCCCAGGAGTCTGCCATGAGTGAAGCCATCCGTTTTCAAGACCAAGTCGTGATCGTTACCGGTGCCGGCGGCGGCCTGGGCCGCGCCCACGCGCTGCTGTTCGCCAAGCATGGCGCCAAAGTGGTGGTCAACGATCTGGGCGGCAGCACCCATGGCGAAGGCGCTAACGCCTCGGCGGCCGACAAGGTGGTCGAAGAGATCCGCGCCGCTGGCGGCACCGCGGTGGCCAACCACGATTCGGTGGTCGACGGCGAGAAGATCGTGCAGTGCGCCCTGGACAACTTCGGCCGTATCGATGTGGTGGTGAACAACGCCGGCATTCTGCGCGACAAGACCTTCCACAAGATGGAAGACGCCGACTGGGATCTGGTCTACAAGGTCCACGTCGAGGGCGCTTACAAGGTCACCCGCGCCGCCTGGCCGCACATGCGCGAGCAGAACTACGGGCGGGTGATCTTCACCGCTTCCACCTCGGGCATCTACGGCAACTTCGGCCAGTCCAACTACGGCATGGCCAAGCTCGGCCTCTATGGCCTGACCCGCACCCTGGCCATCGAAGGGCGCAAGAACAACATCCTGATCAACGCCATCGCCCCCACCGGTGGCACGCGCATGACCGAAGGGCTGATCCCGCCGCAGGTGTTCGAGCAGCTCAAGCCCGAGCTGGTCAGCCCGCTGGTGGTATACCTGGCGAGCAATGCCTGCGAGGAAACCTCCGGTCTGTTCGAAGTCGGCGGCGGCTGGATCGGCAAGACCCGCTGGGAGCGCAGCCTGGGCGCCGGTTTCGATCCGCGCGTGGGCTTCAGCCCGGAAGACGTGGCGGCCAGCTGGCAGCAGATCTGCGACTTCGAAGGCGCCGCCCACCCGGCGGACAACCTCGAAGCGCTGAAAGAGATGATGGCCCACCTGCAGAAATTCGCGCTCTGACCGCGCTGTAGGGCGGACATGCCGAAGGCTTGTCCGCCATCTGCTGCGTCAGCGGTAGACAAGGCTTCGCCATGTCTACCCTACAAAAAAGCCCGCTTCGTAGGTCTATGTTTATTCGCAAGGCCGTGACTTCGTAGGGTGGATGACGCTTCACCCATCCACCAACTGCGCTGCTGGATGAAAAAGGCGCCATCCACCCTACAGCGCTACCAAAGCGATCCCTTCGCTGATCGTCAGCCCTTGCGCGGTATCCCATATTTACGCAAACGCACGGCGATGGCGCTGTGCGAGGTGTGCAGGCGCGCGGCCAGTTGCCGGCTGGAAGGGTGGCTGGCGTAGAGTTTTTCCAGCAGGGCCTTTTCGAAACCGGCCACCGCCGCATCCAGGCTGTCGACTTCGCCCTCGGTCTGGGGCGCGACGGCGGTGCTGGCGATATCCAGATCGTCGATCTGCACCTGGTTGCTTTCGCAGATCGCCGCGGCGCGGAAAATCACGTTCTGCAGTTGCCGCACGTTGCCTGGCCAGCGGTTGCCGAGCAGCGCCGGGTAGGTTTCCGGCGTCAGCCGGCAGGGCAGGCGCTGGATCTGTGCGCAGGCCTGCTGCATGAAATGCCGCGCCAGCAGCAGAATGTCCTGGCCGCGCTCGCGTAGTGGCGGCACTTCCAGCTTGAGCACATTGAGCCGGTAGAACAGGTCCTCGCGAAAGCTGCCTTCGCTGACCATGCGCTCCAGGTCGCGGTGGGTGGCGCTGAGGATGCGCACATCGACCTTGATCTCGCGCTCGCCGCCGACCCGGCGAAAGCTGCCGTCGCTGAGAAAACGCAGCAGCTTGGCCTGCAGGTACGGAGACATCTCGCCGATCTCATCGAGAAACACCGTGCCCTGGTTGGCCAACTCCAACAGCCCCGGCTTGCCGCCGCGCTGGGCACCGGTAAAGGCGCCGGGGGCGTAGCCGAACAGTTCGCTTTCGGCGAGGTTCTCCGGCAGGGCCGCGCAGTTCAGCGCGAGAAAGGGCGCATTGCAGCGTGCGCTGATCGCATGGCAGCCGCGCGCCACCAGCTCCTTTCCGGTGCCGGTTTCGCCGTGGATCAGCAAGGGCGCGTCCAGCGCCGCGACCCTGAGCGCGCGGGTTTTCAAGGTGCGGATCGGTGCGGAATCGCCGAGCAGCGAGTCGAAGCCTTCGGCGTGATCGTGGTGCAGCGCCGCCAGGCGTTCGCCGATGCGGCTCGGCGCATACAGAGTCAGCAGGCCGCCGGCGAGTTGGCGCTGGCCGGCGTCGACGGTCTCGCTGATCGGCGTGGCGTCGAGCAGCAGCGCCTGGCCGTTGAGAACGACTTCGCGTAGCGGCAGACGGAACTGCTGGTCGAGCAGGGCGGCGAGCAAGTCCGGATCGCTGAACAGCTCGGCGAGCGACAAGCCTTCCGGGTCGCGCTCGCACAGGGAGATCAACGCCGGGTTGGCGAGCAGCACGCGGCCTTCGCCATCCACCGCCAGCACCGGGTCGGTCATCGCCGCCAGCAAGGCATCGAGTTGCAGGCGCCGGCGCTGGCCGGGAAGGATGTCGACGATGCTCACCGCCTGCACGCCATGGACGTTGAACAGCGCCTCGCGCAACTCGTCGAGCACGGCGGGGCTCAGCGTCGGCGCGTCTATGTAGACGTTTGGCGGCACCATCTCCACCGCATCCAGGTTGAGATTGCGCCCGCCGAGCAGGGCCAGCACTTCCTGGGTGATACCAACGCGGTCGATAAAGGTGACGTGAATACGCATGCGGGCGGGCTACAGGTCGGGATGATGAGCAGGGCGGCAGTATGCCCGGTCTGCGCGGCATAGTTAACGCTGCACGGTTTTCAGCTGTTCAGCCGCAGCTGAGGCGCTGAATCATCTCTGCCTCGTCGATCTCGATATTCAGCCGCTGCGGGTTGAAGTCCATGGTCGCCCTGTCGCCCGGGGCGAGCACGCGCACTTTTTCTGCGCCGGCCTGGATGCGGATTTTTTCGACGGTTTCCGCCGAGGCGAATTGGCCGAGCATGTTCTGCACGGCGTCGGCATTGCATTCGCTCGGCGGCTCGGCGGCTTGTCCGGGTGCTGTATCGCGGGAGCCGCAGCCGGTCAGGGCGACCAGCAAGAGCAGGCCAATGGAGAGCAGTCTGGCGGACATGCGCAAATCCTCGTTTCGGTGACAAATATCTGTGGTCGGCCGCGTGCCGGCGGTATGCCTGTTTACCATAGGTTAGCGGACGCGTAAGCGCTTAACGTTCCAGCAACACGCGCAGCATGCGCGTGGGGTTGGTGAGGAAATCATGGGTGACCCGGTAGTGCTCGGTCTCCTCATAGGCGACCTCGGCGATGCCCTCGCCGCCGCACTGGAAGATGCGTGCCTGCGGGTAGGCCATGAGGATCGGCGAGTGGCTGGCGATGATGAACTGCGAGCCATCGAGAACCAGATCGTGAATCCGCGACAGCACCGCCAGCTGGCGTTGCGGTGAGAGCGCGGCTTCCGGTTCGTCGAGGATATACAGGCCCTGGCCGCCGAAGCGTTCCATCAGCAGCGCCAGAAAGGATTCGCCGTGGGATTGCTCGTGCAGCGAGCGGCCGCCGTAGGAGTCGACGACGTTGAGGTTGTCGATTTCCGTGGCGACGTTGAAGAAGCTTTCGGCGCGCAGAAAGTAGCCATCGCGCGGCCGTTTGATGCCCTTGGCGATGCGCAGGTATTCATGCAATTCGGAATGCGAGCGGCGGGTGGCGAAATTGAAGTTCTTGCTGCCGCCCTCGGCATTGAAGCCCAGCGACACGGCGATAGCTTCCAGCAGGGTCGACTTGCCCGAACCGTTCTCGCCGACGAAGAAAGTGACGTTCGGGTGCAGGTCAAGGCGCTCCAGCGAGGCGATGGCCGGCAGGCAGAACGGATAGCGGGCGAACGACTCGACCTTGTCACGCAGCAGGCTGACTCGGCTGACGAACTGCGATGAAAGCATGGCGGCCACTTTGGATTCGGAAGTGTGGGCGGGCCAGTCGAAGCTACCGAGTTGGTGGTGGCCTGTCTATTGGCGGTAGTCTCAGTGTACTCACGTAGGCTGGGTTAGCCGCCTGGGCGAGGTTCTTGGTTGACCGCGGGTCGGCTGCGGCGTAACCCAGCAAGGGGCGGTGCGGCTAGTGGCGCTGTGTCGGGTTACGCGGCGCTCGGTAACGGTGGTGCTTGCGCGTTATGGGGTATGCCGCTAACCCGACCTACGACCAGTGCGTAGGTCGGGTTGAGGAGCGCAGCGACGAAGCCCAACGGCGATGGTGCGGGCAGCACATATTCTGGTTGCGCGCAGTGGCTAGTGGCGCGGTGTTGGGTTACGCGGCGCTTGGTAGCGGTGGTGTTTGTGCGCTGTGTGGAGCGCCGCTAACCCAACCTACGGGGCGCTGGTGGTTTTAGGGTTGCGGACCGGGGCGGGCAGGCCGGGTTGGCGGATCAGGGCGGCTTGCCATTCGCCAGCGGTGAAGGTGTCGGCCTGTTGTAGCAGTTGAATCTTGCCGGCGATCAGGCTCGCCACCGGCACGCCGTCGCGGTACAGCAGGCGATTGCCGGCCACGGCCGGCACTTTGTTGCCGGGCAGCAGGGTGCCGAGCAGGTTTAGCGGGTCGCAGGCGGAGAGGCTGATCAGTGCGCCGTCGGCTGGGCGTTTGCGCACCTCGCGCAGCAGGGCGACGGCTTCCGGTAGGGCGAACTGTTCGCCGACTACGCCAGCGACGAAGCGCCCGCCGCGAATTTCGCCGCGCGCTTCCAGGCGCTGGTAGACCCGCAGCAGTTCGCGCCAGGACGGCAGCCAATCGGCTTCGCGCTCCAGCAGGCGCCAGCAGACCACGCCATAGCGGCGCAGCAGCGTGCGCGCCACGTGCTCCAGAGCCTCTGCGTTCGCGGCTTGCTCGCCGCCGCGCAGCAGCGCCCAGCGGCCGGCGTCCTGCATATTGGCCAAGGCGCGGTGGGCGTGGCGTTTCTGTTGGCTGCGTTTGGCCGCCGGCAGCAACAGCGAGCGCAGGCCGGCGAAGCTGTCGGCATTGGCCAGGCCGAGGGCCACGAGTTCGCCGAGGCAATCCTCCAACTCGCTGCGCAGCAAGTGCGCCTCGTCCTGCAACTCGTCGAAGAACAGCGCGCCCTGGCTGGCCAGCACCTGGCGCAGGCGTTCGGCGCGCGGCGAGGGTTCGGCGGTTGGTGTTTCGCCCAGGCAGGCGCGCCATAAACCGAGGCTCTTGCGCGGCAGCAGGACGATTGGCGTGCTGCGTAGCGGGCCGCCGGCGCTGCGGTTGCGCCCGGCCAGACGACACCAGACCAGGCGCCCGGAGCGGCACAGGTCGTCGAGCCAGTTGATCCCATAATCGGCGACCCGGCTCGGCAGTATCTCGCTTTCCCAGGCGCCGGCTGCGGCCTGGAAGCCTTCCAACTGACCGAGAACCCCGGCCAGGGCTTCGGCGCCGCGCCCCCGGTTGTTCGGCGCCACGCGCTGCCAGTCGAACAGAAAGCGCATGAAATCGGCACGGTCCACCGGCTCTATCTCGCGGCGCAGGCGACCCACCGTGTAGCGGTGGATGCGTGCCAGCAGATGGCGTTCGCACCATTGTTCTTCGCTCGCGCCCGGGGTGAAGCGCCCGCGCAGCACATAACCTTCGCGCTCCAGGGCGAGCAAGGCGAGGTTGATCGCGGGTTCTTCCTGCTGCAGGTCGGCGGCGATCCGCGCCAGGGGCAGGGGGCCGAAACCGCTAAGGCGGGCGCGCAGCAGTTCGACCAGGGCTGGCTCCGTTTGCCAATCGGCATCGTAGCCAGCCGGCGCCTGGATCGTCGGTTTGGACAGGGCGTGGGGATGCAGCGCTTGCCACTGGCTAAGACGTTCAGCCGCCAACCATAGCGCCGGCGCACCATCCAGCTGCAGACAGGTGGCGCGTTTGCCCTTGGCCAGCTGGGTCAGCCAGATCGACCAGCCGCTATTGGCTTCAGCCTCGGCCTGGGTGACGGCGCCGAGGCTGAGCAGGGCGTCGTGCATCTCGTCGGCATCGCTCACCTCGGGCCAAGCTTCTTCGCGCACTGCCTCAATGGCATCGGCATCCAGGGCGCCGAGGTCGTCGCTGGAGGCCGGGTCGCTCCAGCGTCGGCTCTGCACCGCCTGGGTGCGCCGTTCTTCCAGAGGTGCGTCGTCGAGGTAGGCATAGGGCCGGGCGTTGAGAATTTCCGCAGCCAGCGCCGAGGGCGCCGGCAGGTCGCGGGCGATCAGCTCGATATCGCCGGCCTCCATGCGCCGCAGCAGGGCCAGCCAGGCCTCGCTGTCCATGGCCTGATGCAGGCAGTCGTCGAGGGTCTGCGCCACCAGCGGGTGATCGGGGATTTCGCGTTCGCCGATGATATTTTCCAGGCACGCCACCTGATCGGGGAACACTGTGGCCAGCAGGTCTTCGCTGCGCATGCGTTGCAGCTGCGGCGCCACCTTACGCCCGCCGGCGAAACGCGGCAGGGCCAGGGCCACGCCGGCGTTCCAGCGCCAGCGCACGGCGAACAGCGGCGCATCCAGCACGGCCTGGATCAGCAATTGTTCGGCGCTGTTGGAATGTACATAGCGCCAGACTTCGTCGAGCGGGAAGCTATGGCTGGTAGCCAGCGACAGGATCAGCGCATCCTCGGTGGCGGCGGCCTGCAATTCGAAGTTGAAGCTGCGGCAGAAGCGCTTGCGCAGGGCCAGGCCCCAGGCGCGGTTGAGGCGGCTGCCGAACGGCGAATGGATGATCAGCTGCATGCCGCCGGATTCGTCGAAGAAGCGCTCCATCACCAGCCGCCGCTGGGTCGGCAAGCCGCCCAGGGCGGCGCGTGCGCGGGCCAGGTAGTCGACTATCTGCTGCGCCGCGGATTGGTCGAGGCCGATGCTGTGCATCAGCCAGGCCGTGGCGTTCTCGATCAGGTTTGCGGCGGTGGCTGGGAGATTTTCGCGGCCAAGGCCGCTCCTACGGGATTCGCTGGACTCTGTAGGAGCGGCCTCGGCCGCGATGCTTGTATCGCCGCTGAGCAACTGTTCGATCTGCTCGCGCAGCCGCGCCACCCCGGCCGATAACTCATCGCTGCGCCCCGGCGCCTCGCCGAGCCAGAACGGGATGTTCGGCGGCTGGCCCTGGGCGTCCTCGACCCGCACCTTGCCCGGCTCCACGCGCAGGATGCGGTAGGACTGGTTGCCCAGCTGGAACACGTCGCCGGCCAGACTCTCGACCGCGAAGTCTTCGTTGAGCGTGCCGACCTGAAAGCCCTGGGGTTCCAGCAGTACGCTGTAGTCGCCGGCATCGGGAATGGTGCCGCCGCTGGTGATGGCGGTCAGGCGCGCGGCACGCCGGCCGCGCAGGCGACGATTCACCGCGTCGCGGTGCAGGTAGGCGGCGCGTACGCCCTGACGGCCGCTGTAGCCTTCGCTGAGCATCTTCAGCAGGGCATCGAAACTGGCGCGCGGCAGGTCGGTATAGGGCGCGGCACGGGTCAGCAATTGAAAGAGATCGTCCTCGCCCCATTCGCGGCAGGCCACCTCGGCGACTATCTGCTGGGCCAGTACGTCCAGCGGCGCATGGGGAATTTGCAGGGCATCCAGTTCGCCGCGACGCACGCAGTCGAGCAGCGCGGCGCATTCGATCAACTCGTCGCGCGATTGCGGAAACAGCCGGCCCTTGGGCGTGCCACCGACGCTGTGGCCGGAGCGGCCAACGCGTTGCAGAAATGCGGCGATGCTGCGCGGCGAACCGAGTTGGCAGACCAACTCGACCTCGCCGATATCGATGCCCAGTTCCAGCGAGGCGGTGGCCACCAGCACCCGCAGTTCGCCGCGCTTGAGACGTTGTTCGGCATCCAGGCGCAGCTCCTTGGCCAGGCTGCCATGGTGCGCGGCGACCGCGGCCTCGCCCAGGCGTTCGGACAGATGCCGGCAGGCGCGCTCGGCCAGGCGCCGGGTGTTGACGAACACCAGGGTGGTGCGGTGTTGCTGGGCCAGTTCGGCCAGGCGTTCGTAGACCTTGTCCCAGGTTTCGTTGCTCATCACCGCGTCCAGCGGCACCGGCGGCACTTCTATGGCCAGGTCGCGGGCGCGGGTGTAGCCAATATCGACGATATGGCAGGCGCCCGCTGGCGCTTGGGCCGCCTTGGGGTTCGGCAGCGCGCCCTGACTGCCGAGCAGAAAGCGCGCCACCGCCTCCAGCGGTTTCTGTGTGGCGGACAGGCCGATGCGTACCAACGGTCGTTGGCACAGGGCCTCCAGGCGTTCGATGCTAAGCATCAGATGGCTGCCACGTTTGCTCCCGGCGATGGCGTGGATTTCGTCGACGATCAGGCTGCGGCAATCGGCGAGCATGGCCCGCCCGGACTCGGAACCGAGCAGCACATAGAGCGATTCCGGGGTGGTCACCAGGATATGCGGCGCCTGTTTGCGCATCGTCAGGCGCTCGGCCTGGGTGGTGTCGCCGGTGCGCACCGCACTGCGGATGCACACATCGGCCAGGCCCTGGCGTTGCAGCTCGGCGCGGATGCCGGCCAGCGGTTCTTCGAGGTTGATGCGGATGTCGTTGGACAACGCCTTGAGCGGCGAAACGTAGAGCACACTGCAGCGGTCTTCGAGCACCCCGTCGTTGGCCAGGCCTTCGTGCACCAGAGCGTCGATGGCGGCGAGGAAGGCAGTGAGGGTTTTGCCCGAGCCGGTGGGCGCGGCGACCAGGGTCGAGCGGCCGGCGGCAATCGCCGGCCAGGCCTCGATCTGCGCTGGCGTCGGCGCGCCGAAGCGCTGGCGAAACCAGGCAGCGACCGCGGGGTGAAAGGTCGCCAAGGCGGTGTCGGCAGGGGCGTGGTCGGGAGTCGGCTTCATGCGCCCATAATGCTAGCGCGGCGCACCGGCCTCAAGCGCCGTTGGGCCAGCACCCCGTAGGATGATTTGAGCCCGTAGGATGGGTTGAGCGCAGCGATACCCATCAATCATGCGATGTGTAACGCCGCTGCGCGACTAACCCATCCTGCGGACTGGCGCCCCAGGGCAGGAAAGTACGCCGGAGCAGGGCGGCGCTGATTCGCCCGGCGCCTCAGGCCTCCACCAGCACCTGAAAGCCGCCGTAGATCAGCCGCTGGCCATCGAAGGGCATGGGGTTGCGGTCCGGCTGCAGCCGCGGGTCGGCCATGACCTTCTGCATCCCCGCGTCGCGCACCTGACGGGACGGCCAGGTCACCCAGGAAAACACCACGGTCTCGTCGTCCTGGCGTTTCACCGCCATCGGGAACGACGTCAGCTTGCCCTCGGGCACGTCATCACCCCAGCACTCGACGACGCCCAGCGCGCCGTGCTCCTTGAAGACAGCCGCAGCAGCCTGCGCATGCTGGCGGTATAACTCGCGGTTGGCAGTGGGTACGGCGGCAACGAAGCCATCGACATAGCTCATGTTTAATCTCCTGCTAGAAGGAAGGGGGGCGCAGGCAGCTGCGCGGGATCGGCGGACAGCACGGCTAGGCCGATCTATAACTAAGTCGATCCGCCGGGCCACGGATCGACAGCACCGGCGGCAGAGAGAGGAAGTTGTCGACCGGCGGTTGGTGGGGGGCGGCCAAGTGCGGTCATCGATGAGCGGCCGTAGACCCAAAGCTGCCGGAGATGACGGGCAACAATCGGCCGATTCTGTTGAAAAAGTCGGTTTCTGAAAGAGCTGCGTTCGGCAGCTCAAAAATCGCTCGATTTTGTCGTTGCTACGTAAAAACCAAGACAGATCCTTCTTCTGAGTAAGGCAGACTTCATGTCGCTAATGCTCTTTCATGGGCAAAAATCACGATGGGACTTTTTCAACAGAATCGGCCAAGAGCGGACGTGTAGCGCATGGAAAATAAATCAGCTTCTATTTCGTGGGTCCCTATTTTTGTATATTCGCTGCAGTGTGCATTGGCTGGGAATGCCAGAGGCCTGCTGTGACCGCGATTCGTGGTTTGCGCGATTGTAGAAAAACCAAATAAAGGAGCCGTAATGTCCGAAGGTTCGTTCGTCATACTTACCCCCAAGTCGCAGGATAAAAACCTCGACAAGCTTCTTACCTTTCTAAGCGAGAACGAAATAGACGACGTTGAACAGGACAGCACTGAGCTTTACAGGGTGATTAGCGCTGAAGCCGAGCTCGAAATAAGTCCGAAAAAAGTGGTGAGCTTCCTCCAAGGCTTGCTTGAGGAAAACGACTGGTATCGCCTTTACGAAAACAATGAATACGGAACTGAAACGTTCTGGTATGTCGATCAGAAAAGAGCGTGGCGAGCTCAAACCGAGCAGGACGAACCCAACCAGCGCACCCTGCATGCCTACACGACTTGGCACCGGGGACTTGAAGGCATCACCTACGGCGTTCTTGAGCCCAGAGAACTCAGCATGCTGGAAGAAAAGTACGGATTGTTTGACGCCGCTGGAAATCCTATAGCAGCCCCTGTCTCTTTCCGCTCACTGATCAACAGCGATACGCCGCTATTTGGTAAAAAATTCACCGTCCCGCACGCCGGCAAATACTGGGATTGGTACATTCCAGACTACCAAAGCTTGGCAAAGGGCATAGCTGCACAATGCCTTCCTGACGACCACATAATCCACTACCGTCGTAGCTATATCGTTGATGGCGACATCGGTTATGTCTGGTCTTGATCAAGCGGTCAGCGCGAGATCTTTTTGATCTTTGTTCATTCAGGCGAATCGTCCTATTGCCAACGCATAGTCAGTTCCTCCGGTGCCCTGACTGCAGATGAGGCCATTTTGGCGGCCTACTATGATAACGACTTGCCGGAAACAGGAATGCTCACCGTTATTGCACCGCCGACGGATGAGTATCTACACGAGCCTCTGCAAAGCATCGATATTAGTCCATTCGATGCACAAAGCTGGGTGAATATATTTGCCGGAAGAGTAATCTCGCCGCATACAGGGCTGCTCGTAAGACGCGATGGTAAGTACTACCTATGCGCCGGTCGGCTGGAAAGCGACCCACACATGGAAATCCAAGACCCTGAACTGGACGAGCAGCTAAAAAAAGAAGTGCCTGAGGTTTACGCGCAATTGGACACTGGCCTCTATCTAAAACCAAAGTTGCTGATGAAGAACAGGCACGAAATCGCCAAGCTGTTGGCGGCAAAGTTCTTGGAGTATTCCAATGAGGATGAAGTGCAGGTGGTTGCAGCGTTTAAGTACGAGGTTGCGTATACGACGACAGTTTGAATCTGGTTATGGACAGCAGATTGGCGCGATGGCGTTTGAGAAGTCCGCTTTTGGCCGATTTCTGCCGGATGCTTCAGGCTGGAGTCGGCCAGGAGCTGCCACTCACACATGTCAGACTCCAGCCAAAAGCATCTCTTCGCGGGGTATTAAAAACCAGGGGCGATTCGTACCTCCGGCTAATGACCTATTTAGGCACCTACAATTAGTAGCTTAATAAAGTCGGGTCATTCGATCGACAGGCTATGCTTCAACTTTGCCATTTTCAGGGCTTGCACGTACTCGCTATAAAAATCTTGAAGCC
Organism: uncultured Pseudomonas sp.; assembly: GCF_946885885.1. The sequence goes on along the minus strand of NZ_CAMPHN010000065.1, from coordinate 8,491 downwards.
CGTAGAGCATCCGTCTCCCGCGAGTTGCTTCTTCGAAGAAATCGTCCGCACTTTTGACTCGCTCAAGCATAGTGAGAATTTGCGGCACACTCAGGAAGGACGAGTTCCAGAAGGCGCGTTCCGGCTGCTCGTCAATCACATACTGGCGCAGCGCCTTCACCGATTTGCGCCAGTCTTCGAGCCGCTTGTCTTCCTTCTCATCTGCAACTTTATAATCTAGATCTATTGCAGTCGTCAGAATTGCCTGCAAAATCGATCGACTCTGAAATCCACCAAAATCAGTCAAGCTAATTGAAGCTTTTTCAATCTCCCTGCCCCCGAGTTCAATGGTTACCTCCTCATTCTGTTTATTCTTTAGCGTCAATCGTCCGGTTTTACGAAGGTGTGTTTCCGCTTTGTAGGCCTGCTCATGAGCCTTCATTAGGCTGTGACCAAGATCAACCAATAGCTGAGCGCCCTCACCAGTCATCGCCCTCCTGGTGAGCCCCTTCTTCTTGACTTCAAAAATAAATAACCCCTTCGGCGTTTCAATCAACGCATCACACTCTCCAAGCGTGTCGCGACCATCAGACTGGATGTCCCCCGTATAAACTGGCACGCCTGAGGCTTGAAGCTGCGCGCGAATAAAACCCTCCAAGACCTCACCGAGTGACTTATCGAGTTCACTGTCGTGCACATCATTCGGTCTGGATATCATATTCAGAATGGCATTCATTGCAGCTAGAGCCGTCACTGGCCGAGGCAGCATAAGGTACCCGTCTCTGTACCAAAACAGTGGCTTGAAATTTGAGTCTACTCGCTCACTGGAAGGCGGAAAGTTAAGCTCACGGTTTGACGCTCGCTCCGGAAATGCCAAAATCTTACTCAGAACAGATGAAACTAAATCCTTGCGCAGCCCGGCCTGTCGCGAGATATTTTCCAAAGACACTTTCGACATTTTTTTGGCAGGAGCAAGATCAATCGCTGCCAAAGCGACCTTGAGAGCATCCTTGAGGCGGACGCCGTAACTTTCATGTTTATCAGCAATAAATGGTTTGGTTAGTAAAGTAAGGATCAGCTTGGCGTGCCGGCCACTTAGCTGCTGCACAGCCACTAGGTTGTCATATAGCACGGTCTCTTGTAGAGAAGGGAGGAAGCATTGCTCATCCAGAAAAAGCCCGCTCCACATGCTGTATGGCTGTATCTCGAAAACCGTGATTAAGTCTCTGAGGAAACTGACAAGCTGATAGAATTTCTGCTCGTTATCGGCCTGCTGTTTGTCGGTGAGATGCTTGATCCCAAGTGCAATCAGGTATCCCCACGGTACAACCGGGAATATTGTTGTAAAGCCCGTCGAAACCTTGCGCCCGAACAAATATCTGCCAAACGGCTGATAGTACGACGATTCAAGACTTGCGAAGACCAACTCAAGAAGCTTCATTCCGCCAACAGCACTTGCCATTTGAGAGATTTCAGCTTGGATCAAGGCGTGTGAATCGCTGGATATTTTTACCGCCATATCATCTTCACAAATGACGACGCCAAGTCGTGAAAGCCTCAGACAAGCAAGCGCCAATGCGTTCTCTTGGTCAGTGAATTTTTCTGCACTCCCTTCGCGGAACCAATGCAGTGATGTACGAGCCGAGAGAACAAGCTCAACCAGCCGTTCCCAGTTGATGTCAGCTTCTTCGTGAGGGGTGTCAGCGCCCCGCACGGCGTCGCGGATGACCGCCAAAATCGAAAGATAGGGATTTTTCTTGATGGCTCCGCATTCAACCCGGATTGCTAGGTGTTTACGGAGCGCAGTTACAGCAGAGAGTACGTCCTTCGTCACGCCAACCGCAGCCTGTTGGAGAGCCTCATAGGCCTCTTTGCTGGACAATCTTTGCAGCGCGTCCTGACGGGCAATGACGCCATCGCAAACTTCAATGAAGCGCACAATATCCATATTTTTAGAACCGGCTCATGGAGGGAGTGGCGAATCGCCATCTTGCGCTATTCGACCTGCATTACTTCCATCAAGCAAGCTCTCTCGCCCTACGATTTCTTGCGAAAAAAGGGCGCATGTATCTATGGGTAGACCGGCCGCTTCTGGCCGACGGCTGCCTGTCACACAACCGGCTATTGTTCTGACTGTCCATCCTCTGCGCGATGCTCCGCTGCAACAACCGAACCTGCAGCGACATAGCCCTAGTGGCGGTGCGAGAGGCAAGCCGCCATTGCACACCGCCCAAGTTTTCATACACTCTGCCTCTTCCTTATTCAGCCAGGACCATCCCGTGCAACCGGTGATTTCGATCCAGCAACTGAGCAAGACCTACGCATCCGGCCATCCGGCGCTGCAAAGCATCGACCTGGATATCCGCAAGGGCGAGATCTTCGCCTTGCTCGGCCCCAATGGCGCCGGCAAGACCACGCTGATCAGCATTGTCTGCGGCATCGTCAATCCCGGTTCCGGCAAGGTCTTGGTGGGCGGCCACGACATTATCGCCGGCTACCGGGCGGCCCGTTCACAGATCGGTCTGGTGCCCCAGGAGCTGTTCAACGACGCCTTCGAAAGCGTCTGGTCGACGGTCAAATTCAGCCGTGGGCTGTTCGGCAAGAAGCCCGATCCGGTCTATCTGGAGCGTCTGTTGCGCGATCTGTCGCTGTGGGAGAAGAAGGACGCGCGGCTGTTCGAGTTGTCCGGCGGCATGAAGCGCCGGGTGATGATCGCCAAGGCGCTGTCCCACGAGCCGCAGATCCTGTTTCTCGATGAGCCCACCGCCGGCGTCGACGTCGAGTTGCGCCGCGACATGTGGAACATGGTGCGCGGCCTGCGCGAGCGCGGGGTGACCATCATCCTCACCACCCACTACATCGAGGAGGCCGAGGAAATGGCCGACCGCATCGGGGTGATCAGCAAGGGCCGAATCATCCTGGTCGAGGACAAACAGGTGCTGATGCACAAGCTCGGCAAGAAGCAGTTGTGCCTGCAATTGCAGCAACCGCTGGCGAGCATCCCCGCGGAATTTGCCCGTTACCCGTTGGAACTCAGCGACGACGGCCACGCCCTGGTCTTCACCTTCGACACCCAGGGTGAGCACACCGGCATCGCCGAACTGCTCAAGGACCTGGCCCAGCACGGCATCGACTTCAAGGACTTACAGTCCAGTCAGAGTTCGTTGGAAGATATTTTTGTAACGCTCGTGCAGGAGTCGCGGCCATGAATTTCTACGCGATCCGCGCCATCTACCTGTTCGAGCTGGCCCGCACCTGGCGCACCCTGTTGCAGAGCATCGCTACCCCGGTGATCAGCACCTCGCTGTATTTCGTGGTGTTCGGCTCGGCCATCGGTTCGAGCATGACCCAGGTGCAGGGCGTCAGTTACGGTGCTTTTATCGTGCCGGGGCTGATCATGCTGGCGCTGCTCACCGAGAGCATTTCCAACGCCTCGTTCGGCATCTATATGCCCAAGTATTCGGGAACGATTTACGAGGTGCTGTCGGCGCCGGTGTCCTACCTGGAAATCCTTATCGGTTATGTCGGCGCGGCGGCGACCAAATCGGTGGTCCTCGGGGTGATCATCCTGGTCACCGCACGTCTGTTCGTGCCCTTCGAGATTCTTCATCCGGTGTGGATGCTGGCCCTGCTGGTGCTCACCGCGCTGACCTTCAGCCTGTTCGGCTTCATCATCGGCGTGTGGGCCAACGGCTGGGAAAAACTGCAGATAGTGCCGGCGCTGATCGTCACGCCGCTGACCTTTCTCGGCGGCAGCTTCTATTCGATCAGCATGCTGCCGCCGGTGTGGCAGACCGTCACCCTGTTCAACCCGGTGGTGTATTTGATCAGCGCGTTTCGCTGGAGCTTCTACGGCGTATCCGACGTCAACGTGGCGCTCAGCCTGGGGATGATCGGCGGCTTTCTGCTGCTCTGCGTGGCCGTCGTCGCCTGGATCTTCAAGACCGGCTATCGGCTCAAGAGCTGAGGCGGCTCATCGCAGCAAGTTGGCGAACAGGCGGGTGGCCGCCAGACCGACCGGCGTCGCGTTGGCGGTCGGCGCCATCAGCTCGATCAGCCGGGCGCTACGCGCGGGCTCGTCCAGTGCGCGTAATTGCTTATCGAGGGCGCCGTCGCCAGCGGCGGACCGCGGCGTCATGGGTGGCGGATCATGCCGCCGGGGCGCGGGCGGGGGATTCGCACCTGGCCGTGTCTGCAGCCAGTCGCCGGCGATCCAGTCGTGCAGCAGTTGCCGCTCATAGCTCCCGAACGTCAACGCGTATTCGCTCTGCAACAACCGCCAGAAGTGGCTGTGCTGCGGATTCCTGTGGCGCTGGATCCAGCCTCGCTTGCACAAGGCGGCGAGCAGATCGCCGAGTTGTCCGGGCTGGCTCAGCCATTGCTTGACCGTGCGCCCACCGATGCGACAGAAATCCGAGGGCATGGAACCGGCGACCGCGCGCTTGCGTTCAAGCATCGCCAGTAGCTCCCGTTGCAGATCGAAGGCGGCGATTGCCGCGCTCGCATTCAGGCCCAATCGGTTGAGGCGATAGCCAAGCGCGACGCGTCGATAAAAGCCCCGGACATCGCCTGCCGCCGGCAGGTTGTCCAGCACTGCCTGTACGCCCTTGTGCGCATGGCCGCCGGTACCGAGGTGCGCTTGAAAGCAGTAAGGGTCGATATCCAGTTCGTGCAACTCGAAGGCGCCGATCGCCAGCGGCAACTGCTCGCGGCCGAGGCTGTAACCGATCACTTCCGGCAGGTACTCGGCGGTCAAGCGACCGAGCGCCAACTGCTGCGCGCCCTCGACGAAATGCTCGTCGCTCAGCCAGGCGGGCGCCATGCAGCCGTGCTTGGCCAGTAGGTTCTTGTACCGTAGAGCAGGATGCTGGGCCGGATCGCCGTTGCCGAGTCGTTGCAGATAGCGATGGATCAGCCCGCGAAAGCGCTGCTCGCGCCATTGCGGCAGCAGGCCATACAGCCAAGCCCCGTCGACCAGTTCTGTCGGCGCCATCGCCTGGAGAACATACAGCGCATGGGCGCGGTTGCCGAAGTAGCGCCGCGGCTGGCCCTGCGCGCGGCCTTCGAGGTAGCGCTGGTAGGCCCCGCTGGTCGCATGTGCCCCTTGCCTGGCCCATTCGCTCAGCTGCTCAGGGGTTTCGGGTAGGTCGCAGGTCAGGCGCGCGGCCCGTTGCAACTGCCGCTCGAGAAAGGCGCGGCCGAGCCGCGGCCCCTGTTCGTCGTTCGTCATCAGGGCATGGTAGACCGCGCTCGCGGTTCCGCGATGAGCCTGCGACGGGGCGGCGGGCCCGGTAATGGATATCGGGGCGAAGGTCTTCATGGTGGATTCGCCAGGCTGTGAGCGACCTAGTTGTGAGCCCGCGGCATGGCGAAAATTCAATAGCCGCCGAAAGGCTGGAGCTCCCGCATCGCGCGCTGTAGCGGTTGCGCGCTTATTAACCAGCCCGCGATTACCGTCCGGTCGGCGCGGGCTGGCGAGGGACTACACTTGTCGGCTGATCTCGTCGTTCAACCATTCCTTGACCGTCGCCAGGTGGATCCGCTCCTGATCCAGCGGCGTCTGGAAGCTGTCGGCGAGGCTGCTCTGCCCGCTGATGCGGGCCAATTCGATAAGCATTTCCCAGCCGGCGTTGTCGCTCAGCTCGGCGGTCAGCAGCGCATTGAGCGATTGCGCCCAATTTGTTCGCGGGTCGCTGATGACCTGCAGCAGCCCCATCGACGTTACCCCCATGACATCGGCGCAGGGCGTCATGGCGGTGGGGTCGGCCCCCAGCTTTTCAAAGGCTTGCACCAGTAATTGGAAATGCTCCAACTCCTCGCTGCGGAAGCGGTTCAGGGTGTTCAGCATTTCTGTATCCAACTCCATGGTCTGGGCCTTGGCGATCAAGGCTTCGTAGAGCCGGGTGCCGGTGCGCTCGAATGCCAGGCGTTCGCCGAGCTTATCGATCAGCACTTCCGGGCTGACCCCCACCAGTTTGTTCAACGCGGTTTTGAGCATGCCCTTGGCGGAGCCGGGGATTGGCACCGAGCCGATTTTTTCCGCCTCATCGATATGTGCGCTACGCACCAAAGCGATTTTCTGTTCGTCGCCGGGAATATCGGGCGGCACCTCCTGTGCGGCCTTGGCCTGCCGCTCGCTGTCGATCGGCGACATCTTCGCCCCGGTGTAGTTGAGTCCCATCTCGGTTGCATTGTGCATTTCGGTTCTCCGTGAGAAGCACTGAATTAAGAAGCCTTTTGCATGAGTTCGGTGCCGGGAGCCCAGCGGTAACCGGCCGATGCCGTTTCCACCGCGGTGCCCTCGGAGTTCAGTTGGTTGCGGTATTCGCGGCTAGCGGCTCCTTCCTGCTGGCTATCGACGTACTCGGTGCCCTTGGTGCGCAGATCGATTTCCTCTTTCAAGACCTTGCGTACGAACTCACGCTGGCTCTTGAATTCGACAGGCTTGGGCAAGGTGCCGCCGAGAATTTCCTGCGGGTCACGGCGCTCGTGGGTTTTGAACAGCTCGGAAACCAACTGCAGGTGGCCCAGTTCGTAATCGAGGAAACGCTCCCAGATCGCCTTGATCCTTGGGTTGCTCTCTTGCTCGACGCAGCTGTGGTAGTTGTAAACCTCCATGGCTTCATGGATCAGCCACTTCTCCAGAAAGCTCTCGTCCGGGTCCTGCAGGGAGCCGTATTGGGTGACGTGCTGTTCCTCCACCGAGGCGATTTCCGCATACAGCTGCCGCGCCACCGGGTCGGCGAAGGTCGGGCCGATATTCATGTAGTAGTCATGGGTCTGGTATTCGGCGGCGGTGATCATCGCCGCGTGGATCTTGGTGATCAGCTCCGCCGAGTCGCGTTGGTACGCGGTGCGCAGATCGTCCTCCGGCGCGCGGTGATGCACGGTGGTGGGGCGACTGGGGATGATGTCGGTATAGCCCTGGAGAATGTTGTTGGCGTCCTTGCCTTCCAGACGATCGAGCATGGCCGCGTAGCGATAGAGGTGATCGAAGTCCTCGAGCAGGCCGAAACGATAGGTCTGCGCCTGATACGGGTCGGGTTCGCGTTGCGCCACTGCGGCGGTGACTTCGATCGCCACCTGCTCGTAGGCCACGGTGGTTTCCAGCGGCGAATGGTCGGCCGAGAGTAACCAGTTGATCATGGTCGCCTGATGTTGCTCGGCGCGCCGCACTTGGGCGAGGGGCAGGCGCAACTCGCGATTGAAGCGTGCGGCAATATTCTTGAGGCGCAACGCGTCGACCTCGATGCCGTTCATCAAAATGATCCGCACACGGGTGAAGGCATCGTCGTCCAGTTTGCTGATCGGCTTGCTGGACATCTCTCGCCAGGTGAATTTTTGTTGATCCAAGGGGCAGCCCTTGGCATCGAGCAGGCTGGTTAAGGTTTCCATCAGACCTCCGGTTACTTAATTCATTCGCGAGACCGGTAGTTGGCCCCACGTAATGCTGAGTGGGTGCTCCGGTCGCTCGTTTCAGCTAATAGACAAATGGTCGAGCAGGTAATAAACAAACGGGTGGCAAGCAATAACCAACGGTTCGTGCCGCGGCGCTATCGGATTCGTTAGGGGCTGAGTTTTGGGTGGTGATATCAGGCGCAACGAATTAACGCAGCGATATTCGCTGCCTATGTTTAGTGGCCGATTAAATAACTAACGAGTGCGACTGAGCATCGCGCGCTGGCGATTAAGCGAAAAGAAACCGATCAGGCAGAAGCGGCGGCCTGTCCATAGGCCTCCGCTTCAGGACTGGCTCATGCAAGCGAATTATGAGCTGCGGCCACCGCCATGGCTGTGCGAACCGCCTTTGCGGCCTGCCTCCGAGGCTTTTGCACGGTCATTGGCGAAGTTGCCTCCGCTGTTCTGACCGCCTTTACGGCCTGCTTCGGACGCTTTCGCCCGATCGTTAGCAAAGTTTCCAGGGTTACTATTGCTAGGCATTTTTAAACTCCTCTTTTAAACACTAAGGCTGTTGTTAGCCTTACATGCTTTAAGAAGCTCATGCATGGGATTTGGTTCGTAGCGTTTTTTGCGCGTATAGAAAAGATCGGATAAGCGGTATTGGTTGATAGCACATTGTGGGGGATTGCTACTGCTTTAATGGCGGGGCGATTGTTTGTTGCGATAAGGCGTTTCTTAAGGCTATGTACCAATAGCGTGTTGCGTTCGGCTATCGCCACTGAGTTTGAGACGGTCTGGATCCGTAGGGTGCGCCATGCGCACCAGTGATTCGTCGCCTGCGGTGGTGCTACCGACTGCCGCCACCGCAAGCCGTGTCATGCTTCCCCAGCTGACCCATGCAACACGTAATGGGTACATAGCCTTTCTTAATGGCTTTAACGCGATGGCCTCGAGCATGGAAGGCGCTTCGTTTATTTACCGGTGCGATCGAGTGGGAGAGCTGCGGCAGTTGGCGGAAACGAAAAAGCCCTGCACGAGCAGGGCTTTTTCGTTAGAGATCTGGAGCGGGCGAAGGGAATCGAACCCTCGTTATCAGCTTGGGAAGCTGGAG
>NZ_CAMPHN010000064.1 GCF_946885885.1 uncultured Pseudomonas sp. | reverse complement strand
GCTAGACGAATTCAAGGGTAGGCAAGTCACATCAGGCCCAGCGCAGACGGCGCAGTAACCACCACTGCCCCAGGGCGACCGTCACCATCAACAGGCAGACCAAAACGAAACCGTATGGGCTACCCGCCCCCGGGATACCGCCGACGTTGATCCCCAACAGACCGGTGAGAAAGGTCATGGGCAAGAACACCCCGGCGATGATACCGAAACGGTACAGGGTGCGGTTCATGCGCTGATCCATCCGCCGACTCTCCGCCTCCAGAACCAGGTTGACCCGTTCGCGGCTCAACTCCAGCTCTTCCAGATAACGGGTCAGGCGGTTGTTCAGTTCATTCCAGTAATCCGTATCGTCGGCGACGAACCAGGGCGGTTGATTGCGCGTCAACTGCGCATAGATATCGCGCTGCGGCGCGAGAAACCGCCGCAGGCTGGCCGCGCGGCGGCGCAGCTGCAACAGCTTGGCATGGTCGGGAACCAAACGCTCCTCGGCATCGACCAGCTCTTCCTGCTCGTCGACCTGCTCGGACAACTCGGTCACCAGGTTCTCGATCTTGTCGGTCAGGTAGTGCGCCAGGCTCAACATCAACTCGGACGCGGATGTCGGCCCTTTGCCGGCAGCCAATTCGGCGATCAGCTCTTCGGTGGCGCGCAAGGGACGCAAACGCAGCGAAATCACCCGGCGAGCGCTGGCGAAGATACGCACCGAGACCATGTCTTCGGGCTCGGCCCCCGGATTGAGGTTGACGCCACGCAGAAACAGCAGCATTTCATGCTCGGGCAACGGCAGCAGCCGCGGGCGCGTATTCTCTTCGAGCAACAGATCGCAGGCGAATTCGCTCAGCCCGCTGTCATGGCGCAGCCAGGACTGGGTCTGCGGGTGACCGCGGTCCCAATGCAGCCAGAGGCTCTCCCGCTCGCTCAGCTCGAGATTTGCCAACTGTGCCTGCGCGATGGCCCTGACGCCGCCTCGTCCATCCAGGACAAACGCATGCACCAGTCCCCAGTTGGCGTTTTCTTGCTCGTACATCTGCGCGGTCGGCACCTATTCCGGCATCTTCAACGCGCTGGGCGATACGATGATGCCGTTGTTGTCGGCGTATACGTATTCGCCCGGACGGAAGGTGACGCCGCCGAAGGTGACCGCGACATTGAGATCGCCGATGCCGCGCTTATCGGTTTTCATCGGGTGGCTGGCCAGCGCCTGAATCCCTAGATTGGTCTGAGCGAGCACGTCGACATCGCGGACGCAGCCGTAAATCACGATGCCTTCCCAGCCATTCTTCGCGGCTTTTTCCGCCAGCATGTCGCCGAGCAATGCACGGCGCAGGGAAGCGCCGCCATCGACCACCATCACCTTGCCCTGCCCCGGCTGCTCGACCTGTTCCTTGACCAGGGAGTTGTCCTCGAAACATTTGACGGTGACGATCTCGCCGCCGAAAGAATCGCGGCCGCCGAAATTGCTGAACATCGGCTCGACCACCTGCACCAACTCCGGATAGGCGTCGCACAAATCGGGGGTGATGTAATGCATGAGAGAAACTCCTTGTTAACAGTGAACCTGGAACTCGCCGCGCAATGACGACGCCATCGTCTTCAAATACCTATCGCCGCATCTTAGCCGGATGCCGGCTCTGGCGAAATGCTGGCTGTGCTCTCGACTTGGGCGGCGACCAGCGGACTCTTGCGCAGCCATTGCTCGACCAGCGGCCAGACTTCGCGCTGCGCCTCTTTGCTGACCAGCATTTCCACATGACCGAAGTCGCCGCTAAAGCCGTTCTTCTTGCCCAAGCACAAGAACTCCGACACCGTCGAACCGAACTGCTCGAAGAGTTTGCGACAGGCCCACGCCGGGTCTTGCGTATCGCCCACCGCCGCGACCGCCATCACCGGCACCTTGACCTCGGTGAGCCCCGCCCACCAGTCGCGCTCGGCATCGCCAAAACGCCCGAACAGGCCATGCCAGCGCAGACTTTCCAGCGCCAGACCAATCGGCTCGTCCTCCGGTCCGCGCTTGAATCTGGGCCCCGAGATCAGTGAAAAGCGCTTGAGCAGCAAACGGCTGCCCCACTCCAGCGGCGGAAACTTCAGCGGCCAGTAGACGCGGCTGATCTGAGCGCCGCAGAGGCTGACAGAAGCGATTCGCTGCTGCTCCAGATAGCCGCCACCCAATGCTCCGGCCAGGGTGATGCCACCCAGCGAATGGCCCAGCCAATGGGCTTTCTGTGGGTTCTGCTCGAAGACGAAATCGGCGATTGCCGGCAGGTCGTAACGCACATAGTCGCTGACCTTGTTGTGCTTGTAGTCGCGGTTGCGCGGCGACAAGCCATGCCCACGCATCTCGGCGATCCACACGTCGTAGCCGGCCCGCGCGAGAAAGGCGCCCAGGCCGATGCCTTTAGGCGAATACCAGAAACGTCGATTGGAAAAACTGCCGGGTATCAGGATCACCGGCACACCGCGCTGGGTTTCATGATCGGCGCGACCGAGGCGAGTCAGCGCCAACTCGACGCTGGCATCGGGGCTATTGCCGGGCTTGAGACGATAAACGTCCTCACTCAGGTCGCCACGAATTTCCGCGCTGATCAAAGCGACGGGGAATAGCTCGCTGCTACTTTGCATTTTCTCTCTGGCACAAAAAAGGGCGGAGCCGTAACCCCACCCTGCAAGTAGATTAAGGAGAAATCAGGCGTTCTGGCCTTCCGAGAGGAAGAACCAGGTATCGAGCACCGAATCCGGGTTCAGCGATACGCTCTCGATACCCTGCTCCATCAGCCATTTCGCCAAGTCAGGGTGATCCGACGGGCCCTGACCGCAAATACCGATGTACTTGCCGGCTTTGTTACAAGCCTGGATGGCATTGGACAGCAGCTTCTTGACCGCCGGATTACGCTCGTCGAACAGGTGGGCGACGATACCGGAGTCGCGGTCCAGGCCCAGGGTCAGCTGGGTCAGATCGTTGGAGCCGATGGAGAAGCCGTCGAAGAACTCGAGGAATTCTTCGGCCAAGATGGCGTTGGATGGCAGCTCGCACATCATGATGACCTTGAGGCCATCCTGACCGCGCGCCAGACCGTTCTGCGCCAGCAGATCGACGACTTGGCTGGCTTCGCCCAAGGTCCGCACGAAGGGCACCATGATCTCGACGTTGGTCAGGCCCATCTCGTTGCGCACTTTTTTCAGCGCGCGGCATTCGAGTTCGAAGCAATCGCGGAAGGATTCGCTGATATAGCGCGAAGCGCCACGGAAACCGAGCATCGGGTTTTCTTCTTCCGGCTCGTAGAGTTTGCCGCCGATCAGGTTGGCGTATTCGTTGGACTTGAAGTCCGACAGGCGCACGATGACCTTCTTCGGCCAGAACGCCGCGGCCAGGGTGCTGATGCCTTCGACCAGCTTCTCGACATAGAAACCGACCGGATCGTCGTAACCGGCGATGCGCTTCTCGACGCTGTCTTTGATCTCAGGCGGCAAGCCGGCGAAGTTCAGCAACGCCTTGGGGTGCACGCCGATCATGCGGTTGATGATGAACTCCAGGCGGGCCAAGCCCACACCTTCGTTCGGCAATTGGGCGAAATCGAAGGCGCGATCCGGGTTGCCGACGTTCATCATGATCTTGAACGGCAGTTCGGGCATGGCATCGACCGAGTTCTTGCGGATGTCGAAGCCCAGTTCGCCTTCGAAAATAAAGCCGGTATCGCCCTCGGCGCAGGAAACGGTGACGCCCTGCCCGTCTTTCAATACATGGGTCGCGTTACCGCAACCGACCACGGCCGGAATGCCCAGCTCGCGGGCGATGATCGCCGCATGGCAGGTACGCCCGCCGCGGTTGGTGACGATGGCGCTGGCGCGCTTCATGACCGGTTCCCAGTCCGGATCGGTCATGTCGGAAACCAGTACGTCACCGGCCTGGACTTTGTCCATTTCCGATACGTCGTTGATCACCCGCACCTTGCCCGCACCGATTTTCTGCCCGATGGCGCGGCCTTCCACCAGCACGGTGCCGGTTTCCTTGAGCAAGTAGCGCTCCATCACGTTGGCGCTGGAACGGCTCTTCACGGTTTCCGGGCGGGCCTGAACGATATACAGCTGGCCGTCGTCGCCGTCTTTCGCCCACTCGATGTCCATCGGCCGGCCATAGTGCTTCTCGATGATCATGGCTTGCTTGGCCAGTTCGCTGACTTCGGCATCGGTCAAGCAGAAGCGCGCGCGGTCGGCGTGCTCGACATCGACCACCTTGACCGATTTTCCGGCACTGGCTTCTTCGCCATAAACCATCTTGATCGCTTTGCTGCCCAGGTTGCGGCGCAGAATCGCCGGGCGCCCTGCTGCCAGGGTTTGCTTGTGCACGTAGAACTCGTCGGGGTTGACCGCGCCCTGCACAACGGTTTCACCAAGGCCGTAGGCGCCGGTGATGAACACCACGTCACGGAAGCCCGATTCGGTGTCGAGGGTGAACATCACCCCGGCGGTCCCGGTTTCCGAACGCACCATGCGCTGCACGCCGGCGGACAAGGCAACCAGCTTGTGGTCGAAGCCCTGGTGCACGCGGTAAGCGATAGCGCGGTCGTTGAACAGCGAAGCGAACACTTCCTTGGCCGCGCGGATCACGTTGTCGACGCCGCGGATATTCAGGAAGGTTTCCTGCTGGCCGGCAAAGGAAGCGTCCGGCAGGTCTTCGGCGGTGGCCGAGGAGCGCACGGCGACGGCCATATGTTCGTTACCGCCCGCCATCTCTGCGAAAGCGCTGCGGATTTGCTTGTCCAACTCGGCGGGAAGTTCTGCGTCCATCACCCATTGGCGGATTTGCGCACCGGTTTTGGCCAGCGCATTGACGTCGTCGACATCCAGCGCGTCCAGCGCGGCGTGGATCTGATCGTTCAAGCCGCTCAGGTCGAGAAAGTCTCGGTAGGCTTGGGCTGTGGTGGCGAAACCACCGGGCACCGAAACACCGGCGCCGGAAAGATTGCTGATCATCTCGCCCAGGGAGGCGTTCTTGCCCCCTACGTGCTCAACATCGTGATTGCCGAGCTTATCGAGGGAAACTACGTACTCTACCAAGGGATCTCTCCACTGAAGTGTTGGAAACGCTCAAAACCTGTTCAAGACCCAACTCGCGAGTCTTTAACAGGCTCTCTAGGGACTGGGAAGCTCGACGGACACATCCGCGCGATTGTGGCCTGGCCCTGGAAAATAAGTAACAATGCCGATTGATCGGCCCTGCCTGAAGCGGGGCCTATGATAGCCAAGAAACGTTCTCAGCTTAAGGCCCATTGCGCAAATGAAACGAACCGCTTTTTTCATCTCCGACGGTACCGGCATTACCGCTGAAACCCTCGGTCAGAGTTTGTTGGCGCAGTTCGAGACCATCAACTTTACCAAACTCACGCGTCCATACATCGACAGCGTGGAAAAAGCGCGCGCAATGGTACAACAAATCAATAGCGCTGCTGCCAGGGACGGTGCCAGTCCGATCATCTTCGACACCATAGTTAACCAAGAGATCCGTGAAGTCCTGGCTGAATCCAACGGCTATATGATCGACATCTTCTCGACCTTTCTCGCCCCGCTCGAGCAGGAATTGACCTCGCACTCCTCCTATTCGGTCGGTAAGTCCCATTCCATCGGGCATAACTCCAACTATATGGAGCGCATCGAGGCGGTTAACTTCGCCCTGGATAACGACGACGGCGCGCGTACCCATTACTACGACAAGGCCGATTTGATCCTGGTAGGCGTTTCGCGCTGCGGCAAAACCCCGACTTGCCTGTATATGGCCATGCAATACGGGATCCGCGCCGCCAACTACCCGCTGACCGAAGACGACATGGAGCGACTGCAGTTGCCCGCGGTGCTGAAAAAGCACAAAGAAAAGCTGTTCGGCCTGACCATCGACGCCGATCGCCTGACCGCGATCCGTCACGAACGCAAACCCAACAGCCGCTACGCCAGCTTCGCCCAGTGCGAATTCGAGATACGTGAGGTGGAAAACCTGTTCCGCCGCGAGAACATCAATTTCATCAACTCAACCTATTTTTCCGTGGAAGAGATTTCGGCGAAAATTCTGGTGGAAAAAGGTGTCGAGCGCCGGCTCAAATAAGCTGCAAGCTCACAGCCTGGCGACCCACACCCCAGGTCAAGCCTCAGTGCTCCGTTCCTACTTGAGGCTTGAAGCTTGCAGCTTATAGCTGCTCTCCTGGCACCCGCACCCAGCCTTCCATCAATATCCGTGCGCTGCGCGACATCATGGCCTTCTTGACCACCCATTCGCCCTCCTCCAAAGAAGCCTCGGCACCGACGCGCAAGGTGCCGGACGGATGGCCGAAACGGACCGCTTCGCGCGCGCCGCCGCCGGCGGCCTGATTGACCAAGGTGCCCGGAATAGCCGCGGCGGTACCAATGGCCACGGCACAGGTGCCCATCATGGCGTGGTGCAGTTTACCCATGGACAGCGCCCGTACCAGCAGATCGACCTCGCCGGCCCGTACTGTCTTGCCGCTGGAGGCCCGGTAATCCTTGGGCTTGGCGACGAAGGCGATCTTCGGTGTGTGCTGGCGGGTCGCCGCCTCCTCCGCAGTCTTGATCAGGCCCATGCGCAAGGCGCCGGCCACGCGGATTTTCTCGAAACGCGCTAGCTGCTCAGGGTCATTGTTGATCTGCTCACGCAGCTCGGTGCCCTGGTAGCCGATGTCCTCGGCATTGACGAACACCGTGGGAATACCGGCGCTGATCATGGTCGCCTTGAAGCTGCCAACGCCTGGGACTTCCAGATCGTCCACCAAGTTACCGGTGGGGAACATGCAACCGCCCTCCTCGCCATCGTCGGACGGGTCGAGGAATTCCAGCACGATCTCGGCAGCCGGAAAGGTCACCCCATCCAACTCGAAGTCGCCGGTTTCCTGCACTTGTCCATTGCTCACCGGCACATGGGCGATGATGGTTTTCTGGATATTGGCCTGCCAGATGCGCACCGCACAGGTGCCGTTGTCCGGGATGCGCGCAGGATCGACCAGCCCGGCGTGCAAGGCGAAAGCGCCCGCCGCTGTCGAGAGGTTGCCGCAGTTGCCGCTCCAGTCGACGAAAGCCTTATCGATCGAAACCTGGCCGTAGAGGTAGTCGACATCGTGATCCGACTGGCTGCTCCTGGACAGGATCACGCATTTGGAGGTCGACGACGTCGCGCCGCCCATGCCGTCGATATGCGCACCATAGGGATCGGGACTGCCGATCACCCGCATAAACAGCTTGTCGCGCGCTGCGCCTGGTGCCTGGCAGCTCTGCGGCAGGTCCTGCAGGCGAAAGAACACACCTTTGCTGGTACCGCCACGCATATAGGTGGCAGAAATCTTGATCTGAGGTTGCTGAGCCATGGTTTCGTCCTGGCTAGGTGAAGGTAGCCCGGATGCAATCCGGGGTGGGGTGCTGCTTGCCGTACCCAGGTTGCATCCGGGCTACTGGACGTAGGGTGGATGGCGCTTTTTCCATCCACCAGGCAGATCGCAACGGTGGATCGATGAAGCGTGATCCACCCTACGGGTTCAAGCCACACTGCCTTCGAGGAAGTCCTTGGCGAAGCACTGCAGCACACCACCAGCGTTGTAAACCTTGACCTCGGCGGCGGTATCCAGACGGCAGGTCACCGGTACCTCGACCTGCTCCCCATCGCGACGCTGGATGGCCAGGGTCAGATCGCAACCAGGCGACAGCTCGCCACGGATATCGTAGGTCTCGGTGCCATCGAGCTTAAGCGTCAAGCGCGTGGTGCCCGGCTTGAACTCGACCGGCAGCACGCCCATGCCGACCAGGTTGGTGCGGTGGATACGCTCGAAGCCTTCCGCCACTATCACTTCCACCCCGGCCAGACGTACGCCCTTGGCCGCCCAATCGCGGGACGAGCCCTGGCCGTAGTCGGCGCCGGCGACGATGATCAGCGGCTGCTTGCGCTGCATATAGGTTTCGATCGCTTCCCACATGCGCATCACCTGGCCTTCCGGCTCGACGCGCGCCAGCGAGCCCTTCTTGACCTGACCGTCGACCACCGCCATCTCGTTGACCAGCTGCGGGTTGGCGAAGGTCGCGCGCTGCGCGGTCAAGTGGTCGCCGCGGTGGGTGGCGTAGGAATTGAAGTCTTCCTCCGGCAAGCCCATCTTGTGCAGGTACTCGCCGGCTGCGCTGTCCAGCAGAATGGCGTTGGACGGCGACAGGTGGTCGGTGGTGATATTGTCCGGCAGTATCGCCAGCGGACGCATGCCCTTGAGCGTGCGCTCGCCGGCCAGCGCGCCTTCCCCCTCTTTTTGCCAATACGGCGGACGGCGGATATAGGTGGACATCGGGCGCCAGTCATACAGCGGGCTTTCGGCCTCCTGCACGGTGCCCAGATCGAACATCGGGATGTAGATCTGCTTGAACTGCTCCGGTTTCACGCTGGCGGCGACAATCGCGTCGATCTCTTCGTCGCTCGGCCACAGGTCCTTCAGGGTGACGGGGTTGCCGGCCTGGTCGTGGCCCAGCGCATCCTGCTCGATATCAAAACGCACGGTGCCGGCGATGGCATAGGCCACCACCAGCGGCGGCGAGGCGAGGAAGGCCTGCTTGGCGTACGGATGGATACGGCCGTCGAAGTTGCGGTTGCCGGACAGTACAGCGGTGGCATACAGGTCGCGGTCGATGATTTCCTGCTGGATCACCGGGTCCAGTGCGCCGGACATGCCGTTGCAGGTGGTGCAGGCATAGCCGACGATGCCAAAGCCGAGCCGCTCCAGCTCCGGCAGCAGGCCGGCTTCTTCCAGGTACAGCTTGGCGACCTTGGAACCCGGGGCAAACGAGGTCTTGACCCACGGCTTACGCACCAGCCCCAGGGCATTGGCCTTTTTCGCCACCAGGCCGGCGGCGACCACGTTGCGCGGGTTGGAGGTGTTGGTGCAGCTGGTGATGGCGGCGATGATCACCGCGCCATCGGGCATCAGGCCTTCGCCCTCTTCCACCTTGCCGGCGGCCAGCTTGGCCTCGTCGGCAATGCCGCGCTCGTGCAATGCCGAGGTCGGCAGGCGCTTGTGCGGGTTAGATGGGCCAGCCATGTTGCGCACCACGGTGGACAGGTCGAACTCCAGCACGCGTTCGTATTCGGCAGACTCCAGCGCGTTCGCCCACAGGCCGGTGGTCTTGGCGTACTGCTCGACCAGCGCTACCTGTTCCGGCTCGCGACCAGTGAGTTTGAGGTAATCGATGGTCTGCTGGTCGATGTAGAACATCGCCGCCGTCGCGCCGTATTCCGGGCACATATTGGAGATGGTCGCGCGGTCGCCAATGGTCAGGCTGTCGGCACCCGCGCCGAAGAACTCGACCCAGGCGCCGACCACGCGCTCCTTGCGCAGGAACTCGGTAATGGCCAGCACGATGTCGGTGGCGGTGATGCCGGGTTGGCGCTTGCCGATCAGTTTGACGCCGACGATGTCGGGCAGGCGCATCATCGACGGCAGGCCCAGCATCACGGTTTCCGCTTCCAGACCACCGACGCCGATGGCGATCACGCCCAGGGCATCCACGTGCGGCGTGTGGGAGTCGGTGCCCACGCAGGTGTCGGGAAAGGCCACGCGCTTGCCATTTTCATCCGGGCGAGCCTGGATCACCGGGCTCATCTTCTCCAGGTTGATCTGGTGCATGATGCCGTTGCCGGCCGGGATCACGTCGACGTTTTTGAACGCGGTCTTGGTCCACTCGATGAAATGGAAGCGGTCTTCGTTGCGCCGATCCTCGATGGCACGGTTCTTGGCGAAGGCGTCCGGATCGAAGCCCGCCGCCTCCACCGCCAACGAGTGGTCGACGATCAACTGGGTCGGCACCACCGGATTGACCTTGGAGGGATCGCCGCCTTGCTCGGCGATCGCGTCGCGCAGGCCGGCCAAGTCGACCAGCGCGGTCTGGCCGAGGATGTCGTGGCAGACCACCCGGGCCGGGTACCAGGGGAAATCTAGATCGCGTTTGCGCTCGACCAGTTGTTTGAGCGAATCGGTCAATGTCTCGGGTTCGCAACGGCGCACCAGCTGCTCGGCCAGCACGCGAGAGGTGTACGGCAGCTTGGCGTAAGCGCCGGGCTCGATGGCATCGACCGCCTCGCGGGCGTCGAAATAGTCCAGCGTGCTGCCGGGTAGATTCTTGCGGTATTGGCTGTTCATGCTGTTCATGGACGATCCTTGAGCGGCACGAAGGTCAGGTCTTCCGGGCCCACGTAGTTGGCGCTGGGGCGGATGATCTTGCCGTCGATGCGTTGCTCGATAACGTGCGACGCCCAACCGGACGTACGGGCGATCACGAATAGCGGGGTGAACATGGCGGTCGGCACGCCCATCATGTGGTAGCTGACGGCGCTGAACCAATCGAGGTTGGGGAACATCTTCTTGATTTCCCACATGGTGCTTTCCAGGCGCTCGGCGATGTCGAACATCTTGTTGTTGCGCTGTTCGGCGGAGAGTTCGCGGGCGACTTCCTTGATCACTTTATTGCGCGGATCGGCGACGGTGTAAACCGGGTGGCCGAAGCCGATCACCACTTCCTTCTTCTCGACACGGGCGCGGATATCGGTCTCGGCCTCGTCGGGATTGTCGTAGCGTTTCTGGATCTCGAACGCCACTTCGTTGGCGCCGCCGTGCTTGGGCCCGCGTAGCGCGCCGATACCGGCGGCGATCGCCGAATGCATGTCGGAACCGGTGCCGGCAACTACACGCGAGGCGAAGGTCGAGGCGTTGAATTCGTGCTCGGCATACAGAATCAGCGAGGTGTGCATGGCGCGTACCCAGCTGTCGCGCGGCGCCTGGCCATGCAGAAGATGGAGGAAGTGACCGCCAATGGAGTCGTCATCGGTCTCCACCTCGATACGCTTGCCGTTGTGGCTGAAGTGGTACCAGTACAGCAGCATCGAGCCCAGGGAGGCCATCAGCTTGTCGGCGATGTCGCGGGCGCCGGGGTGATTGTGGTCATCCTTCTCCGGCGACAGGCAACCGAGCACGGACACACCGGTGCGCATCACGTCCATCGGGTGGGCCGACGGCGGCAGCTGCTCCAGCGCCGCCTTCAACGCCGCGGGCAGACCGCGCAGCGCCTTCAGCTTGGTCTTGTAGCCGGCCAGCTCAGCCGCGTTGGGCAGTTTGCCGTGGACCAGCAAATGAGCGATTTCCTCGAACTCGCAGGTGGTGGCGACATCGAGAATGTCATAGCCGCGGTAATGCAGATCGTTGCCACTGCGGCCGACGGTGCACAGCGCGGTGTTGCCGGCGGCGGTGCCGCTCAGGGCCACCGACTTCTTCGGCTTGAAGCCCGGGCTGGTGGTTTCTGGGCTAGCGCTCATCGGTCTGTCTCCTCATCTAATCCGGTTATTTCTCGTCTTGCGCTGGCCGCCGGCGTTGGGCGACCTGCGGCCGGTCACTTCTTGGCGGCGAACAGCGCGTCGAGGTGTTGCTCGAAGGCGTGGTAGTTGATGCGCTCGTACAGCTCCATGCGGGTCTGCATGGTATCGATCACGTTTTTCTGCGTGCCGTCGCGGCGCAGCGCGGTGTAAACGTTCTCGGCGGCCTTGTTCATCGCGCGGAACGCCGACAGCGGGTAAAGCACCAGCGATACATCGACACTCGCCAACTCTTCGGTGGTGTACAGCGGCGTGGCGCCGAACTCGGTGATATTGGCCAGGATCGGCGCCTTGACCCGCTCGGCGAAGGTCTTGTACATCGCCAACTCGGTGATCGCTTCCGGGAAGATCATGTCGGCGCCGGCTTCGATACAGGCGGCGGCGCGGTCCAACGCGGCATTCAGGCCCTCCACGGCGAGCGCATCGGTGCGCGCCATGATCACGAAGCTGTCGTCGGTACGCGCATCCACCGCCGCCTTGATCCGGTCGACCATCTCCTGCTGGGAGACGATTTCCTTGTTCGGCCGATGACCGCAACGCTTGGCGCCGACCTGATCCTCGATATGGATGGCCGCCGCGCCGAACTTGATCATCGACTTGACCGTACGGGCTACGTTAAACGCCGAGCTGCCGAAACCGGTGTCGACATCCACCAGCAACGGCAGCTCGCACACGTCGGTGATCCGCCGCACGTCGGTGAGCACGTCGTCCAGGCCGGTGATGCCGAGATCCGGCAGGCCCAGCGAGCCGGCCGCCACACCGCCGCCGGACAGGTAAATCGCCTTGAAACCGGCACGCTGAGCCAACAACGCATGGTTGGCGTTGATCGCGCCGACCACCTGCAGGGGATGCTCTTCGGCGACCGCATCGCGGAAACGCTGGCCGGGGCTGCTCGACCTGGAAAGCTGACTCATGCCTCACCTCTGGTTTTGTTCGTCTTGGTTTGCGCGTCCTGCCCCATGCTCTGGGTGTAGTGACGCTCGATATTGCGTTTCGAGGCCGCGATATGGCGGCGCATCAATAACTCGGCGAGCTCGCCGTCACGGTCGGCGATGGCATCGAGAATGCGATGGTGTTCGGCGAAGGCCTGACGAGGTCGGTTCGGCGTCGCCGAGAACTGCAGGCGATACATGCGCACCAACTGGTATAGCTCGCCGCAGAGCATCTGCACCAAGGTGCGGTTACCGCTGCCCTGGATGATCCGGTAATGGAAATCGAAGTCACCTTCCTGTTGGTAATAGCCGACCCCGGCCTGAAAAGCCGCATCGCGCTCATGCAAATCGAGCACCCGACGCAACTCATCGATCTCCACCTGGGTCATACGCTCGGCAGCCAGGCGGCAGGCCATGCCCTCGAGGGACTCGCGAATTTCATAGAGCTCGATCAATTCCGCCCGATCGAGCGACACCACCCGCGCGCCGATATGAGGGACGCGCACCAGCAACCGCTGGCCTTCCAAACGGTGAATCGCCTCGCGCAACGGTCCACGACTGATGCCGTAGGTGCGCGCCAGCTCCGGTTCGGAAATTTTGCTGCCCGGGGCGATTTCGCCTTTGACGATGGCGGCCTGAATACGCCGAAAAACATGCTCCGAGAGGGTTTCGGAGTCAGCTGCGGCAACATCGATAGGTTCGGAGGCACTCATGCAGATTGTCGACACTGTGTATTTATTAAGCGCAAAAATTACGCTTAGCAGCCTTACCTGTCAAACAAACCATAACTATTGTCGACAATTAAAGGATAGACCATGGTCGTACGAAGCAGCAGTTCTGCTTGCAGAAACCTGGCTAAGCGCCTGTTCTGGCAGAAATTCCCCATGGTAGAATGCCGCCCGCTCGAGCCTGGGCGAGCTTTTCCGCCGTGCCTGGCTAGACTTCCAGTCAGGCGTTCACGGCAAACCGGTTGCCGCGCCGATCTCTCCGATTCGACTAATGCGATACCTTCCACCAGGACTTATGACGCTAAAGCCCTTCACCATATCGCTATGCCTATTCGCCGCACCCGGATTGGGTCTCGGGGCGCAGAAGACCGTATATGGCCTCAACGAGTACACCCGTATCCACCAACCGGATCTGCAATTGGCCGCAAAACTGGACACCGGCGCCAAGACCGCATCCCTGAGTGCCCGCGATATCGAGCGCTTCGAACGCGACGGCGAACCCTGGGTGCGTTTTTACCTGGCCATCGACGATGCCCATGACAACCCTATCGAACGGCCGCTGGCGCGCATCAGCAAAATCAAACGCCGTGCCGGCGATTACGACCCCAAAGCCGAAAAGACCTACACCGCACGGCCCGTGGTCGAGATGGACATCTGCATGGGCCAATCCTTGCGCACGATCGAAGTGAATTTAACCGACCGCAGTGCGTTTCTATATCCACTGTTGATTGGTTCCGAAGCCTTGAGACGCTTCAATGCAATGGTCGACCCGAGTCTCAAATACGCAGCAGGGAAACCTGCCTGTACCCCTGACGCAAACCCTGGCGCCACCCCTGATGAGTAAATTCCATGCGCTCTCTTAACCTGCATCTGAAAGTCCTGATCACGCTATTGGTGAGCCTGGGCATTTTGATTACGGCCTATCAAATCTTCATTCTCGGCATCCCGTTGACCGAGGACGAAACCGACGACCTGTGGAACATCGATGCCAGAGTCGAGTTCCAAGCCAACCCGCGCGAGCCGGTCAAGCTGCAAATGTTCGTGCCGCCGCTGAATCAGGATTACGTCAGTCTCAACGAGAGTTTCATCTCGAACAACTACGGGGTGAGCATCAACCGTAGCGACGGCAACCGCAAAGTCACCTGGTCGGCACGCCGCGCCAGCGGCAAGCAAACCCTGTATTACCGTCTGGTGCTGACCAAGCGCTACAGCGGCGAACAGGCCAAAGCCAAGGGGCCGATCTTCCGCGACAGCATCCCGGTCGAGGGCGCCGAAAAGATCGCCGCCGACGCCCTGCTCGCCCCGATTCGCCAGCATTCGGCGGACGTCGAAACCTTTATCAGCGAGACCATCAAGCGGGTCAATAATAGAACCGACGACAACGTCAAGCTGCTGCTCGCCGGCGATGCCTCGACCGCCAACAAGGCCAAAGCCATCGAGTTGTTATTGTCCATCGCCCACGTGCCGATGGAGCGCCTGCACACCATACGTTTGGCCGCCGACATCCAGCAGAGCCCGGAGCTCTGGCTGCGTAGCTTCAACGGTGAGAAATGGCTGTATTTCAACCCCGAGACGGGCGAACAAGGTTTGCCTGCCGACCGTCTGGTCTGGTGGATCGGCGACGCCAACCTGATCGACCTGGAAGGCGGTAAGCAGGCGCAAGTCAGCTTCAGCCTGAACAACAGTGAGATGAACGCCATTCGCCTGGCCAAGCTGACCGACGAGAACACCGACGCCGACTTCCTCGAATACTCGCTGTATGGCCTGCCGCTGCAGACCCAGCAGACTTTCATGATCATGGTGATGATCCCCATCGGTGTGCTGGTGATTCTGATCCTGCGCAACCTCGGCGGCCTGCAGACCCTCGGCACCTTCACCCCGGTGCTGATCGCCCTGGCGTTCCGCGAAACCCAACTGGGCTTCGGCATCATCCTGTTCACCGTGATCACCACGCTGGGCCTGTCGCTACGCTCCTACCTCGAACACCTGAAGCTGCAAATGCTGCCGAGGCTATCGGTGGTGCTGACGTTCGTGGTGGTGCTGATCGCGGTGATCAGCTTGTTCAGCCACAAGCTAGGCCTGGAACGCGGCCTGTCGGTCGCGCTGTTCCCGATGGTGATCCTGACCATGACCATCGAGCGCCTGTCGATCACCTGGGAAGAGCGTGGCGGCGGCCATGCCTTCAAAGTCGCGGTCGGCACCCTGGTGGCAGCCACCCTGGCGCACCTGTTGATGAGCGTGCCGCAGCTGGTCTACTTCGTGTTTACCTTCCCGGCCATTCTGATGATTCTGGTGGGCTTCATGTTGGCGATGGGTCGCTATCGCGGCTACCGCTTGACCGAACTCTTCCGCTTCAAAGCCTTCCTGAAGGACTAACGCCATGTTCGGCCTGATCAAGACGTGGAAGGCCCTCGAAGCCAAAGGCATCATGGGTATCAACCGGCGCAACGCGGACTATGTGCTGAAGTACAACAAACGGCACCTGTACCCGATCGTCGACGATAAGATCATCACCAAAGAACGCGCCATCGAAGCCGGCATCGATGTGCCGGAACTGTACGGGATAATCGAGACCGAAAAAGGCATCGACAAGCTGCGCGAGATCATTGGCGACCGCCCGGATTTCGTGGTCAAGCCGGCGCAGGGCGCCGGCGGCGACGGCATTCTGGTGATCGCGGATCGCTTCGAGGACAAGTACAAAACCGTCTCCGGCAAGATCATCAGCCATGAGGAAATCGAGCACCAGATTTCCAGCATTCTCACCGGGCTTTACTCCTTGGGCGGCCATCGCGACCGTGCGCTGATCGAATACCGCGTCACCCCGGATCAGATCTTCAAAAGCATCAGTTACGAAGGTGTGCCGGACATCCGCATCATCGTACTTATGGGCTATCCGATCATGGCCATGCTGCGTCTGCCGACCCGCCAATCCGGTGGCAAGGCCAACCTGCACCAGGGCGCCATCGGTGTCGGCGTGGATCTGGCCACCGGGGTTACCCTGCGCGGCACCTGGCTGAACAACAAAATCAGCAAACACCCCGACACCACCAACGCGGTCGATGGTGTGCAGTTGCCGAACTGGGATGGTTTCATGAAACTCGCGGCCGGCTGCTACGAGCTCTGCGGCCTCGGTTATATCGGGGTGGACATGGTGCTCGATCAGGACAAGGGTCCGCTGATCCTCGAGCTCAACGCCCGCCCCGGCTTGAATATCCAGATCGCCAACGACTGCGGCTTGACCCATCGCGCCCACGCGGTGGAAGCGCGCCTGGCCGAACTGAAGAAGAAAGGCCTGGAGGAAACCGCGGAAGAGCGCATGCGCTTTTCACAAGGGTTGTTCGGTCATGTGCCCATGGCCGAGATCTGATAACTCCGCGCCGCAATGCCACAACGCCGTTCACCTATACCAAGTGAGCGGCGTTTTTTTTGCCCGGCTTTTACCGGTTGGGTGACGCGGGAACGCTACGCGCGACTGCGCAGCTTGAGCGCCATATAACCCCGCATATACCGCGCACCGCCCCGAGCGCAACGGCCTGGTAGCGGCAACCGGCCCTATCCTTCGTCCCACTACGCCTCGCTCAACAACCCCAACCCCTTACCCTTGATCACCGCCTGCGTGCGGCTGCGCACGCCCAGCTTGGCGAACAGGTTATGCAGGTGCCATTTGATCGTCGCCTCGGACAGGTGCACGGTTTGCGCGATATCGCGATTGGAAAGCCCCGCTGCGACGAAACGCAGGATCTCCCGCTCACGGTGGCTGATATCCTGATTTTCATCGAAGCTGTCGGGGTCGACGGCAAGCCGGCTGCACTGTTCGCGCAACTGCGCGAGCAGGCCCTGCCAGACCGGCGCCGGTTTCGCCTCGGCGGCGAGCCAGGCTTCCATAAGCGGCAACAGCCACAAGGCATCGTCCAGGAACATCCGGCGATAACCGCTTAACCAGGCGTCCTCCAGGGTTGGCGCGAGCAAGGCGAAGGCCTTGTCGCGATTGCCCTTGCGCCAGTACGCCACCGCCAGCAACAAGTTGAGTCTGAAGCGCCTGTCGCGCTGGTGCGCGGCGGTCTGTTGCGTCAAACAGGCCTCCAGTGCCGCCTGGGCTTTGGCCGCCAGCCGCTCGCTCAATGCCAGGCGCGCCTGCGCCAGCGCCATGGCCGTGCTGGCATCGCCGTAACCGCCCGAACTCTGCACAGGCAGATGACGCTGCAACTGCAGGCAGATGCGCTCCGCCTCGTTCGGCCGCTGCTGCCACAACAGAAACTGTACCTTGCAACACATGCCCAGGGCGTAAACCCGTTCGTATCCGGGCCCGTGCAGGGTTTCCAGCCACTCGTCGAGATCGGCCAGAGCCTGCTCGGCCTCGCCGGCAAAAAAGCGCGCACGCGCCAACACCAGCTTGCCGCGACTGATCAGCTCCACAGGCGTGGCCACATCGCGCCAAGTGGTCGCCAAGGGCAACTCGGCGAGGATCGCGGCATGACGGTCTTGCTCGTACAACAGATCCGCATAAGCCAAGGCCAAGGGCCCACCCACCCGGCTACGTCGTCCGAACAACCGCTCGACCCGGCTTCGCGCGCGCTCGGCAAGGGCGCGGCCACGCTCCAATGCGCCCGACTCCTTGCAGATCAAGGTTTCGACTAGGCTGGCCACTACATGCAGGTAGGTGCTTTCGGTCTGACGCAAGCACCCGCGCACCACGCTGATCGACCGCTTGGCCTCGCCATACTCGCCCTGGGAGGCATAGGCGGCGGCCTGTATGCAGGACAGGCTGGCGCGAAATACCGGCTGGTTTTCCGGCACCAGGCTCAACCACTGACAGGCCACCTTGAGGCAACTGTCGAGCTTATCCTGATACAGCAGCACCAAGGCCTTGAGCACTTGCGCGGCGGCTAGCAGCTCCACCAGACCATGGTGCAAGTTATCGCCATGCCCCTGTAGCAAGCGGCCGCTCACCTCTTCGATCAAGGCTTCGGATTCGGCGTATTTCTGCTCGAAGGCCAATTGCCAGGCATAGAAAATCTGGAAAATAGGATGCTCGTAAATGACTTCGGCGGGCATGCCCTTGAGCATCGCCAGCACACCATACACCCGGTTGTCGGCAATCAGGCGCGCGCCCTGGCGCTCCAGTAACTGCGCGGCAACGCCATAGTCACGGGCGCGAAGGGCATATTTGATCGCTTTGCTGGGCAAACCATGACCTTCGCACCAACGCGCCGCCACGTGCAGCAGGTGGGTCGGATCCTCATGCTTGCTCAGACTACCCTGGAGGAACTCGGCGAACAGCGGGTGATAACGGAACCAGCGTCCCTCGCTGTCCAGCGGAATGATGAATAGCTGCTCGCGCTGCAAGCGTTGCAGGACTTGCTGGCTGTCGCTGCGCGCCGTCAGCGCGTCGCACAGCTCGGCGTCGAATTC
Organism: uncultured Pseudomonas sp.; assembly: GCF_946885885.1. The sequence goes on along the minus strand of NZ_CAMPHN010000064.1, from coordinate 4,179 downwards.
GTCGAGTAGCGAGGTCTGTTCGAGAAAGCGTTGCAACGATGTCGGCAACGCGTGCAGCACGTCTTCGCTCAAATAGTCGGCGATATTGCGTTCGGTGCCCGACAGCCCGGCGAGAAAGGCCGCGCGATCGGGATGCCGGGCCAACGACAGCGAGGCCAGGTGCAGCGCGGTGATCCACCCCTCGGTGCGCCCGTGCAGCAAATCGACTTCCGCGCTGCTTAACGGCAGCTGTTTGATTTCGCGCAGGTATTCGTCGGTCTCGGCGCGACTCAAACGTAATTCCTCGGCATCTATCCTGGCCAGCCAGGGCCTGGACGACGCGGCCTGTTCTTCGACGAACCCGGGGATGTAGCGCGTGCTGGCAATCACGTGCACGTTATCTGGAATGCGCTCGACGAAATAACTCACCAACGGGCCCATGGCCGCATCGCGAATACGATGGAAGTCGTCGAGCATCAGATAGAGCTCGACTTCCACCCGTCGCAGGTCGACCAAAAAAGCATCGGCCAATGCCTCGAGCGGCAGATTGAGATGCCCCTTCATCAACCCCGCGGTGTGGCCGCCGAAGCCCGGCAACTGGGCGCCTATGGCCGCGATCAAATAGCGCAACAAGCGCTGTGGCTCGCTGTCCGACTCGTCACAGGTCAACCAGGCCACACAGGCGCCCGCCGCCTGCAAACGCAGGCGGAACTGGCTGAGCGCGGTGCTTTTACCGAAACCCGCGGGGGCGCTGAGAATCATCAGGCGTTGTTGCCGGACAGCGAACAGTCGCTCCAGCAAGGCTTTGCGCACCAGCAGCGGCCGGTCGCCGGCATTCGCCGGGAACAACTTGGTCACTAAAGGCGCGAAGGTGCGTGGCACGGATGGGGAGACGCCACTCATGTCAGAAGACTCAATTCGCGGGCGCGGCGAATGGCTTGGGTACGGTTACGCACGCCGAGCTTCTCGTAGATGTTGTGCAGGTGCCATTTGACCGTGCCCAGGGCGAGCGCCAGCTGTCGGCCGATCTGCTCGTTCGACAACCCCTCGGCGGCCAAACACACCACCTCGCGCTCGCGCTCGGTCAGGGCTTCGTCCAGACCATCCGCGGATTGCGCTATGCCTTGCCCCGGCCACAGCGCCAGCAATTCCCGCACGAATGCCTGCAACGCGGGTTGTCGCTCGGCGGCTTCGAGTTGCTTGAGCATCAGGTGGACGGCTTCCCCTTCCTCGATAAACAGGCTGCGTACGCCTTCCCGCTCGGCACCGACCAGACACCCGACCAGCAGGTTATGCGCCCGCTCCTGATAGCCCAAGCGTTGATAGCTCAGCGCCGCCAGCAGATCCAGGCGTAAACGCTGCAGACCGTGCCAGTCCTCGATAAGCGTTTCGCGCAGTTGGCGGATCTCGTGCAACGCCTCGCTGTAATGCCCGCGTGCCTGCTGCAGGCGCACACGGGTCAAGCCCTGCACCCATAACACGGGATTGAAGCGCATATGCGGGTAATGCGCGGCGAACTTGGCCCAGTCGACGGCGTTGAAGCGCTGCTCGGCGCGCTTGAGTTTGTCGAGCGCAGGTTCCTGAAGGATCTGCGCAATCTCATCGCCAAGTGCCATCGCACAAAAACGCCATGATTGATTGGTCGACGCCAATTTCTGCATCAACGCCAAACTGGCCGAGGCATCCGCGGGGGAGTGGCGCATGCGTTTGACCCGGGCCATGCACAGCATGCCTTGGGCATAGAGATCGATGGGGTTGATCACATCGACAGTGGCCAGCGCCCAGCACAAGCGCTCCTCGATGCCGTCCAGGCGCCCCTGGGTATAGGCGATCACGGCTTCGGTTACGGTAGGTAAAGCAATCGCCCGGGACTTCCTCGCGAACCAGGGTGCGATTCGCGCCTGCAACTGGGCGAACAGCACTTCGGCTTGCCTGACCTGCCCCCGCTCCAGGCACATGAGAATTTCGACATTGGCCAGTTGCGTATCCAGGTAATGGCCTTCGAGAAAGTGGTTGCGCTGCTGGGCCAGGGCCAGTAACCGCCGGGCCTGCTCGGGCAACCCCATCATCAAGGATGCCAGGGCACCGATAATCAGCATCGCCACTTCAAGAAAGGCCGTGTGCTGGCCCAATTGTTCTTCGACCTTGCGCGCCAGGACGACACAGGTGTGCAGGTCGTCCTTCTGCAGGGCGATCACCGCCTTGATCGCTAGGGTCGCCAATAACTTATCGCTCAACGGTCCCGTCGTTTTGGCCTCGCCCCAACGCGCCATCTGCTCATCGAGTAAGCGATAGGCTTCCGGCAGGCTCAGTTCGGCCGCATGCCCCCAAACGTCGACGAGCGCCAGAATCGGAAAACGCTCGACCATGTCGTCGGGTACGTCCTGGCGCCACTTGTAGATCAGGTTCAGTTGCCCGCGGTTGATCAACTCCAGGCCGCAGCCATCGACCAAAGCAGCGAGCATCTCGGGGTCTTCGGCCAGACGCGCATGCTCGATCGCCAGGTTCTGCATGTGGTGATTGGCGAACCATAAGCTGGCATTGAAATGCAGCTGCTTGAAACGCTCGGGATCGCGCGCCTTCAACTGGCTGCGCAAAAACTCGGCGAACAGGTTATGGAAACGGTACCACTGGCGCGCATGGTCGAGCGGTAACAGGAAAAGCTGCATGGCCTCCAACTGCTCGAGCAGCTGTTGGCCGTCCTGACGTCCGGTCAACGCCTCGGTCAGTTCGCCACTCAACTGCTGGGCGATGCCCAGGGCCAGGAGCAGCTCCTGCTTATCGGCCGGTAGCTGCTGAAAAACGCTACGCAACAGGTAATCGCCGACAACGCTTTGGTCAGTCCCCATGGCGAGCATCTGCGCAAGGGCCTCGGGCTGATGACGCAGCCACAGACTGGCCAGGTGCACGCCGACCATCCAGCCCTCGGTCTGCTTATAGAGCGCGGCAAACGCCTCAGCGTCCAACAGCTGGCCATGTCGCGCCAGATACTCGCGGGTTTCGGCTTCACTCAGACGCAGGTCCTGCTCGCCGATCTCGATCATCAGCCCCTTGGCGCGCAAGGTCGCCAGATTCAAGGCAGGCTGTGAACGGCTGCCGATGGCTAACGTGAAGGCATTGGGCGCGAAGCGGATCAACCGGTTCAGCGCGGCCAACAGCTCCCCGTTGCCAATCAGATGCAGATCGTCGAGCACCAGCAACAACGGGATGCTCAGCGTGGCCAGGTCCATCAGCAGCGTTTCCATCACCGCCGCCACCGGTACACGCATGGTGTTCTGCAGATAGGTCCGCGCATCCGCGCCCCGGCCTGGCAGCCAGGGGCCGATTGCATCGGTCAGTTGCAGGAGAAAGCGCGAAGGATCGTCGTCCTCCGGGCTCAGCGACAACCAGGCCACCGCTTCGCCCTCGGCCAACCGCCACTGCGCCAGGGCGGTCAAGACGCTGGTTTTGCCAAAGCCGGCGGGCGCCGAAAACAGCCAGAGCCGGGCATGCGGGTGCTCGGCAATGGCGGCCTCGACCAGGGGCCGGCTCATATAATCGAGCGGAGCCCGGGGCGGCGTGAGTTTTGAGCGCTGAAGACTACCTGCGGCTGGATCTTGCACTGTATCCAAGGCACTGATCCCTGTCTGATTATTCTTCTGGCGTTGCTGAAACGACCGGATTTGGTACTAACGTTCAACATACTACTCAGCACGACACCTCTGAGTAAACCAAGCACAGCCCCCAGGGTCTGTTGCCGTTTCAGCGCAAGCCGCGTTGCTGCGAAAAATCTCGCCAAGCTAGGCGTGGGACGCAGGTAATGGACTAGCCGTCCGCGTTTTCCCTTGCCAAGTCCCACAACAACGCATGGCGAGATTTTCCGCGCAACCTAGGCGGCCCCACCCGTAGGGCCGGGCCTGTTTTAGCGCGATACTGCGTTTCTCGACGCTCATTTGGAACGACCACAAAAACGCCAGGAGCGTTTTTGCGCGCAAGCCCCGAAGGGGTGAAGCACATGGATGTGCTGAACAAACGAGCGTCTCGTGCCTTGCCTCGCGCTAAAACAGGCTCCGGCGCGGTCGCGATGAAACGGCAACAGACCCTAACCCACCACCCGATTACGGCCGGCCGCCTTGGCTTTATAGAGCGCGCGGTCCGCGCCTTCATAGAGTTGGGCCAAGGTGCCGGACTCATCGGGTTGCAGGCAGGCAACGCCAATCG
>NZ_CAMPHN010000063.1 GCF_946885885.1 uncultured Pseudomonas sp. | reverse complement strand
CCTTGCGCAACCGTTGGGCCTGGCTGGCGATCAATCTGATCACCGCCTTTATGGCTTCGCGGGTGATCGGCTTGTTCGAGGGTTCGATCGAGAAGCTGGTGGCCTTGGCGGCGCTGATGCCGATAGTCGCGGGCATCGGCGGTAATTCCGGCAACCAGACCATCACTATGATCGTCCGCGCGATGGCGCTGGATCAGATGGGCACTGGCAATACCCGGCGCCTGATTCGCAAGGAGCTGGGCGTTGCCCTGGTCAACGGCATCGTCTGGGGCGGGGTGATCGGTGTCGTGGCCTATCTGCTGTATGGCAGTTGGTCGTTGGGGGTGGTGATGACCGCGGCGATGACCCTCAACCTGCTGCTGGCGGCGCTGATGGGGGTGCTGATTCCGATGACGCTGGTGCGCATGGGGCGCGACCCGGCATTGGGTGCCAGTGTGATGATCACGGCGGTGACCGACAGCGGTGGCTTCTTTATTTTCCTGGGACTGGCCAGTCTGTTTTTGCTTTAACGGTTCCGGTCGATACATGGCGCATTTTCATCAGAAAATGTCCCATCAGTGGCACTTGGATTTGCCTCAAACGACCGTTTCAGGCTAAGGTTCGCCAGCTTTGCCCGGGGCAAATCCCCGGGCGCTCCTCTTAATAATGAATGCAGCTGGCGCTGCTGGCACAAGGAGCCAAAATGACCCCTAGTGAACTCCTGCTCGAGGGTGTCGAGCTTATGCTGTTCGGCTTAGGCTTCGTGTTTCTCTTCCTGGCGCTGCTGGTGCTGATGATTCGCGTGATGTCGCGAATCATTGAGCATCTGGCCTCCAAAACACCCGTGCCCGCATCCGCGCCCGTCGTCGCCAAGTTCGCCGACGAAGCCCCGAGTGCCGAGCTGCTTGCCGCCATCCAATCCGCTATTCATCAGCACCGCGCTCGTCGCGGTTGAGTCAGGTTCGAAAGGGAGCACCTGTATGACTGCCGTAAAGAAAGCACTCGGAATTACCGATGTGGTGCTGCGTGACGCCCACCAGTCGATCCTGGCCACCCGTGTGCGCCTGGAAGATATGTTGCCCATCGCGCCAAAGCTCGATCAGGTGGGTTTCTGGTCGGTCGAGTCCTGGGGTGGGGCGACTTTCGACGCCTGTATTCGTTACTTGGGCGAAGACCCGTGGGAGCGTATCCGCGAGCTGAAGAAGGCCATGCCCAATACCCGCCAGCAGATGCTGCTGCGTGGCCAGAACCTGCTGGGCTACCGCCACTATGCCGACGATGTGGTGGAGAAATTCGTCGAGCGTGCAGCTTTCAACGGCGTCGATGTGTTCCGCGTGTTCGATGCGATGAACGATCCGCGCAACCTGCAGACCGCGCTCAAGGCGGTCAAGCAAGTGGGAAAACACGCCCAGGGCACTATTTCCTACACCACCAGTCCGGTGCATACCTTGGACATGTGGGTCGATCTGGCCAAGCAGGTCGAAGACATGGGTGCCGACTCGGTGGCCATCAAAGACATGGCCGGGATTCTCAATCCCTATACCGCTTTCGAGTTGGTGACACGCTTGAAGGCCACCTTGTCGATTCCGATCCATATGCAATGCCATGCCACAGCGGGCTTGTCGACCGCGGCAATCCTCAAGGCGGTGGAAGCGGGGATCGATAACGTCGATACCGCTATCTCCTCGCTGTCGATGACCTATGGCCATTCGCCGACCGAGTCGGTGGTCGCGATTTTCCAGGGCTCCGAGCGCGATACCGGCCTGGATCTCGAGCTGCTTGAAGAAATCGCCGCTTATTTCCGCGAAGTGCGGAAGAAGTACGCCAAGTTCGAAGGCAACCTCAAGGGTGTCGATTCGCGCATTCTGGTCGCTCAGGTCCCGGGCGGCATGCTCACCAATATGGAAGGTCAGCTGAAAGAGCAGGGCGCCCAGGACAAATTCGATGAAGTGCTGGCGGAAATCCCGCGTGTGCGCGAAGACCTCGGCTTCATCCCGTTGGTAACGCCGACCTCGCAGATCGTCGGCACTCAGGCGGTGATCAACGTCCTGACCGGCGAACGCTATAAATCGATTACCAAGGAAACCGCGGGCGTATTGAAGGGTGAGTACGGCGCGGCGCCGGCACCCTTCAATAAAGAGTTGCAAGCGCGCGTACTGGATGGTGCCGAGGCCATCACTTGCCGCCCGGCCGATTTGCTGGATGCGGAGATGGATAAACTCACCGCCGAGCTCAAGGGTCTCGCCAAAGAGAAAGGCATCAAACTGGCGAAGGATGAGATCGACGACGTCCTGACCTATGCGCTATTCCCGCAGATCGGTTTGAAATTCCTGGAAAACCGCGGCAATCCGGCGGCTTTCGAACCTGTGCCGACCGGTAACGAGGCGCCGGCTCGTGAGGCCGGCAAGCCTGAGGTCTATACCGTCGAAGTCAGCGGCAAGTCGTTTGTCGTGCAGGTCAACGAAGGCGGCGATATCGAGGGCATCAAGCCTGTCGGCGGCTCGGTCGGTTCGGCTGCTGCCTCTGTGCCCGCTGCGCCGGTCGGTGCGGGCGAGCCCCAGGCCGCGCCGCTGGCCGGCAATATCTTCAAAGTGTTGGTGCAGCCGGGCCAGGTGGTCGAGGAAGGTCATCTGCTGATCATCCTCGAGGCCATGAAGATGGAAACCGAGATCCGTGCGTTCAAGGCCGGCACCATCGGTGCGGTCAACGTCAAGGTTGGCGATGCGGTGGCGGTGGGCGATAGCCTGCTGACCATCGGTTAAGGAGCGCGGTAATGGATAAGCTCCTCAAACTCTGGCAAAGCACGGGCTTGTACCATGTCGAGCCGGGCCAGCTGTTCATGATGGCGGTCTGCGTGTTGCTGATCTATCTGGCGATCAAGAAGGGCTTCGAGCCCTTGCTGTTGATCCCGATCGGCTTCGGTGGTCTGTTGGCCAACATTCCCGTGGCCAACATGGCCGAGGGCGCAGGCTTTCTGCATATGATCTACGAGGTCGGCTTGCCGACCAGTATTTTCCCATTGCTGATCTTTCTCGGTGTCGGCGCCATGACCGACTTCGGGCCCATGCTGGCCAACCCCAAGACGCTGTTATTGGGCGCCGCTGCCCAGTTCGGTATCTTCGGTACGCTGCTCGGCGCTTTGGCGCTGGCTGCCACGGGGATTCCGGGGCTGGAGTTCACGCTCAAGGAGGCCGCATCCATTGCCATTATCGGTGGTGCGGACGGCCCGACCTCGATCTTCGTGACCTCCAAGCTGGCGCCGCATCTGCTTGGGCCGATCGCCGTGGCGGCTTATGCCTACATGGCTCTGGTGCCTTTGATCCAGCCGCCGATCATGCGCGCACTGACCACCAAGGAAGAGCGCGCCATCGTCATGCAGCAACTGCGTCCGGTTGGCCAGACCGAGAAGATCATCTTTCCTATCGTGTTATGCCTGTTGGTCGGTTTGCTGCTGCCTGATGCCGCGCCGCTGGTGGGTATGTTCGCCCTCGGTAATCTGCTGCGTGAAAGTGGCGTGGTCGAGCGTCTGGCGGATACCTCGCGGAACGCGCTGATCAACATCGTTACCATCTTTCTGGGCCTGACCGTGGGTTCGAAGTTGTCGGCCGAATCCTTTCTGCAGGTTAAAACCCTCGGCATCCTCACGCTGGGTATGTTGGCGTTCTGTGCGGGCACGGCGGCGGGTGTGTTGATGGCCAAGTTGATGAATTTCTTCAGCAGCAACAAGATTAACCCGTTGATCGGCTCTGCCGGCGTATCCGCGGTGCCGATGGCGGCGCGGGTGTCGAACAAGGTCGGCCTCGAGGCCAATCCGCAGAACTTCCTGTTGATGCATGCCATGGGGCCGAACGTGGCGGGTGTCATCGGTTCGGCGGTGGCCGCGGGGGTGTTGCTCAACTTCGTTGGCTAACGCTGCATTGAAACGAAAAAACCGCCTGCTCAGGCGGTTTTTTTATTTTTGCGCCTTGCGCCTGTTGTGGCGATTGCGCGGCTTGCGTTGATAGTGCGCGAGGTGGCGATGCTGGATTTCTGTCGGAAATGCTGCCCACGCGCCTCGGTGCCGGCGCTTGCTTGCTCGAAGTTTTTTCCGCGCAAACCAAAAAACCGGCAGGGAGCCGGTTTTTTCGGTATGCCGACTATCAGGCTTCTTCGGCGGCCATCTCGGCATCGTGAGCAATCAATGCCACCAAGGCATTTTGCTGACGACGAGACAGTTGTCGGAAGCGCTGCAGTAGCTCTCGCTCATGCAAGGACAGTTCGGGACTGTCCAAACGCATGTTCAGGTCATCACCCAGGCTGCCTTCCTGGAGCATGCTTTGCTCGAGGCGGGCGATGATTTCCGAATTCATGCTGCGATGATGATTGCGAGCTACGTCGGCAATGCGTTCGCGCATGCCATCAGGCAAGCGAACGACGAATTTGTCAGCGGTACGGCTGGAGTAGAGAGCTTGTTTCATAGGGCGCACACAATAAACCGGTTAGTTCAGGAAGGCGATACTGGCAATGAGCTATTTGATAGTCACCGTTTTGACCACCTTTAGCATTAGCCGTTCCGTCAGAATCGCATTTTGTATCGATACGGTCGCTAGCGTAAATATCTTGTCAGTTGCTTGACGCCAAATACATGGCATATTTTGGAGGCAATAAAGGCTTTTTGCCAGCACCGACTGTCAGAAATGCGCGCTAATGCATGCTATTGAGCATAAAAGCGCAATTTAGTGCAGTGCGTAAAACCTTCAAGCCGTGTCGTAGCCCTTTATAAAGGAGGTGCTCAATGGCTGTAGTGATCCGGGTCGACAGTTTGAAGAAAATCTTCGGTCATAAATAGGTGCTAGCCGATTTGGTATTGACCATGGAACCCGGTGAAATGGTTGCACTAATTGGTGTGTCCGTTTTCACACCACCATCGTGTTCGGTCCTTGCGACTGGCGGCGCCAGCTCCGCGGCAAGCATGTCCACCAATTGCAGGCGATGCTCGCGGGCCGGGTAACGGCTATGATCTACCGCGGGCGAGTGACAGCAAGTCTGGCGGCGGGCGAGTAGGGTGTTTTGATGGGCGGCAGGTTGATCTATCTGATGGGGCCTTCGGGGTCGGGCAAAGACAGCTTGTTGAATGCCGTTCGCGAGCGTCTGACGGATGAGGGCGTTCTCAACGCAGCATCGGCGGCCCAGGCAATCGCTCGGCGGCCCACCTGTGGTTGCCGGATCGCCCGGCGGGTGATCACCCGTTCCGCCGAGGCGGTCGGCGAAGAGGCCGTTGCGGTGTCCCTGGCCGAGTTCGAACGGGAGGAGGCCGCTGGCGCTTTCGCCTTGAGTTGGCGTGCAAATGGCCTGGCCTACGGTGTTCCCAGGCAGATCGACGATTGGCTGGCGGCTGGCGAGGATGTGTTGGTCAATGGCTCGCGGGCCTATTTGAGCCGGGCGCGTCAGCGCTACCCTGAACTGGTTGCGGTGTTGCTGCGGGTCGATGGCGCGGTACTGCGCGAGCGTCTATTGGCCCGCGGTCGTGAGGCGCCGGCGCAGATCGAACAGCGTATGGCGCGTAATGCGCTGTTCGAGGAGGCGGCCATCGACCTTGAAGGCTTGCATGTGCTGGATAATTCCAGTCATTTCGAGCGTACTGTGGATAAGCTGCTGGCGTTGATCGGTCGCCGGGCATGCGCTTGAGCCTGCAAGGCGCCGGCGATGTCCGGCTGGTGCCGGCCTACAGTTGCAGCTGCGCCGCCTGCAAGCGCGCGGGTCGATTCGTCGCGCTGCCGTGGCCCCTGTTCTGTGTTGGTAGGATGCGGTGCGCGCGTATCGATCCGTAAGGCGTCTGTGCCATTGCCGTCCGTTGTTGGGCTAGCACAGCGGTCGCGCATATGAATGCCCGCCGCTTGACTCTGCTGCTATGCGCCGCGGAAGCCCTGGGCATGGCTGGGTTCGCACTGTTCGCAGCCTTGCTCCCGGATTTTCAGGCTCAGTGGGGATTGAGTAATACCGAGGCGGGTTGGATCGGCGGCGGCTTCTTTCTCGGCTATATGCTCGCGGTACCGATGCTGAGTGGCCTGACCGACAAGCACGACGCGCGGTTGATCTATCTCGCTGCCATGCTCCTGACTGCTCTGGTCAATGCCGGCTTCGCCTGTGCCGATGGTTTCTGGTCGGCCCTGGCCTGGCGTTTACTGGCCGGCGTTGGCCTGGCGGGCACTTATATGCCGGGGCTCAAGGCTCTTTCCGAACGCATGGAGGGGCCGGCGCAGTCGAGGGCAGTGGCCTTCTATACCGCGAGTTTCGGTTTGGGTACGGCGCTCTCGTTCGTCCTCGCCGGCGAGCTGGCCAAGCTTGGTGGCTGGCAAGTGCCGGCCCTGCTCAGTGGTCTCTGTGCGTTGTTGGCCTGGGCGCTGGTCTACTGGGGTTTGCAACCGAAAACGCCAGTGCAACATGCGCCGCGCAACTGGCTGGATCTTGCGCCGTTGAAGAGTCGCGCGGTGCTCGCTTATTGCCTGGCCTACGCGGTGCACAATCTGGAACTGTTCGCTCTGCGCGCCTGGCTGGTGGCGTTCGTGGCGTTCTCGACCCGGTTGCAGGGTGTCGAGCCCTGGCTGTCGGGCGCTTGGGTGGCGATGCTGGCAACGCTGATCGGCATGCCGGCGAGCATTCTCGGTAACGAATTCGCCCTGCGTTTGGGGCGCCGGCGCTGGCTGGTCGTGGTAATGCTCAGTTCCAGTATGCTCGCCGCGCTGATCGGTCTGAGCGCTGCCTTACCGTTCTGGTTACTGGTGCTGCTGCTATTGCTTTATAGCGTCACGGTCACGGCCGACTCGGCCTCGCTCACCGCTGGCCTGATTGCCGCCGCCCCGGCCAGCCACCGCGGCGCAGCCATGGCGTTGTATTCGTGCACCGGCTTTAGCGGTGCCTTTCTCGGTCCGTTGCTGTTCGGCGTCACGCTGGACGCGTTGGGCGATAAAAGCCTGCTCGGCTGGTGGGCGGCCTTCGCCCTGATGGGCTTGCTACTGCTGCTCGGGCCGCTGGCGCTGTGGTGGGCCAGGGCGGAGCGGGTACCCGCGGCGGCTACGGAGATCAGGCTGGGCTCGGCGAAACCCAACGTTTAGGATCCGGCGCGATAGTGGGGCGGGCTTCTTCGCTCAATCCAGCGGCAATTCGGTGGTGCGTTTGACCTCGCTCATCGCGATATTCGAGTGGGCCTCCTGCACGTGCGGGCGTTGCAGCAGGTGGTCGCGTAGGAAGCGCTCGTAGCTGGCGATGTCTTTGGCCACCACTTTCAGTAGATAGTCCGAACTGCCGGCCATGGTGTGGCATTCCAATACTTCGGGGTAGCCGACCACCGCCTGTTCGAATTCCTCCAGGTTCTTACGGCCGTGGGCCGACAGTTTGATATCGACGAATACCGTCATGCTCAGGCCCAGCAGCTTGGGGTTGAGCAGGGCGACCTTGCGTTCGATCAGGCCTTCCTCCTGCATGCGATGGATCCGCCGCCAGCAGGGCGATTGCGACAATTCCACCCGCTCGGCGATCTCGGCTGCGGAAAGGTCGGCATCGTGTTGCAGCAGGCGGAGAATCTTACGATCGATAGGGCTGAGTTTCTCTTGCATGTTTTATCTCCGCTTTCTAATTAAATTAGAAGATTTATGCGAAGTATCAGGGTTTAGGCTGCAAATTAGAAAGAAAAAAGCGACACCGCTCAGTCATATTTTTAGCCAGCCGTTACGCCCGGTGATCCTGGGCGCAACTGAATCGGGACGGCATTAACCGGTGCCGCCATAGCTCGTCATAAGAGTCTGTATACGATCTCGCGAGCTGGAGCCATGCAAGGCAAAAACAGGCGAGGAGGCGGAGTGTACTTTTGTACATGAGCAGTCCGACTGGGCTCGCACCCGAGCCTGTTTTTAACGCAGCAGGGCCGCAGCAGATCGTAGACGGGCTCTAACAATAAAAGGAGCGCTCCAATGTCTCTGGCCGAGATCCGCCTGGATGACAAGTACCGCCTTGCCACTGGTCACCTGTACCTCACCGGCACCCAGGCGCTGACCCGTCTGCCGATGTTGCAAAAACAACGCGATGCGGCCCATGACCTGAACACCGCCTGTTTTATTTCCGGCTATCGCGGTTCGCCCCTGGGCAACCTCGACAAGAGCCTGTGGGAAGCCAAGGGTTTTCTCCAGGAAAACCACATCCACTTCCAGCCGGGCGTCAACGAAGAATTGGCCGCCACTTCGGTATGGGGCAGCCAGCAGACCAGCCTGTTTCCCGGCGCCCGCTACGATGGTGTGTTCGCCATGTGGTACGGCAAGGGCCCCGGCGTCGACCGTTGCGGCGACGTGTTCAAGCACGGTAACTCGGCCGGCGTTTCCGAGCATGGTGGCGTGCTGCTGCTGGCCGGCGACGACCATGGCTGCAAGTCGTCGAGCATCGCCAACCAGAGCGAGCACGCGTTTATCGCCGCTTCGATTCCGGTGCTGAATCCGGCCAACGTCCAGGAAATCCTCGACTACGGCATCATCGGCTGGGAGCTGTCGCGTTACAGCGGTTGTTGGGTGGCGCTGAAGACCATCGCCGAAAACGTCGATTCCTCGGCGGTGGTGGACGTCGATCCGCTGCGTATTCAGGTGCGGATTCCCGAAGACTTTCAACTACCGGAAGACGGCGTGTATATCCGCTGGCCCGACCCGCCCCTGGCCCAGGAAAAACGCCTCAACACCTACAAGATATACGCGGCCCGGGCCTTCGCCCGCGCCAATAACCTGAACCAGGTAATGCTCGATTCGCCGAACCCGCGCCTGGGCATCATCACCACCGGCAAGTCCTATCTGGATGTACGCCAAGCCCTGGAAGACCTCGGCCTTGACGAAGAGCTCTGCGCGCGGGTCGGTTTACGCGTGCTCAAGATCGGCATGAGCTGGCCGCTGGAGCCGGTATCGGTGCACGAGTTCGCCGAGGGCCTGGACGAAATTCTGGTGGTCGAAGAGAAACGCAGCATCATCGAGGACCAACTGACCGGCCAGCTCTACAACTGGCCGGTGGGCAAGCGCCCGGTGGTGGTCGGCGAGTTCGACGAGCAGGGCGTCTCGCTGCTGCCGAACCTGTCCGAGCTGACCCCGGCGATGATCGCCCGGGCCATCGCCAAGCGTCTGGCGCCGATCTATACCAGCGATGCCATCGCACAGCGTCTGGCCTTTCTCGCCGCCAAGGAAAAGGCCCTGGCGGCGCCCAAGCACGCCACCGCGCGCACCCCGCATTTCTGCTCCGGCTGCCCGCACAACACTTCGACCAAACTGCCGGAAGGCAGCCGTGCCCAGGGCGGCATCGGTTGCCATTACATGACCCAGTGGATGGATCGCAATACCGATACCTTCACCCAGATGGGCGGCGAGGGCGCGACCTGGATCGGCCAGGCGCCGTTCACCGATACGCCGCATATCTTCCAGAATCTTGGCGACGGCACCTACTTCCACTCCGGTCAATTGGCCCTGCGTGCGGCGGTAGCGGCCGGGGTGAATATCACCTACAAGATTCTCTACAACGACGCGGTGGCGATGACCGGCGGCCAGCCGATCGACGGCGAATTGCGTGTCGACCAGCTCAGTCAGCAAATCTTCGCCGAGGGTGTCAAACGCATCGCCCTGGTCAGCGACGAGCCGGACAAGTACCCGACCCGCAAGACGTTCGCGCCCATCGTGACCTTCCACCATCGCAGCGAGCTGGATGCGGTGCAGCGCGAGCTGCGCGAATGCAAAGGTACTTCGGTAATCATCTACGACCAGACCTGCGCCACCGAGAAGCGCCGTCGGCGCAAGCGCGGCAAGCTGGTCGACCCGCAGAAGCGCGCCTTTATCAACCCTGCGGTATGCGAGGGTTGCGGCGATTGCAGCGTGAAATCCAACTGCCTGTCGGTGCTGCCACTGGAAACCGAATTGGGGCGTAAGCGCGAGATCGACCAGAACGCCTGCAACAAGGATTTCTCCTGTGTCGAGGGTTTCTGTCCGAGCTTCGTCACCGTGCATGGCGGCGCCTTGCGCAAGCCTGAGGCGGTGGGTGCCAATGCGCTGTTCATCAGCCTGCCGGAGCCCAGGCAGCCGAGCCTGGAGCGGCCCTGGAACATCCTCTTGCCGGGTGTTGGCGGTAGCGGCGTGACCACGGTCGGTGCGCTGCTGGGTATGGCCGCGCACCTCGAGGGCAAGGGCTGCAGCGTGCTCGACCAAGCGGGCCTGGCGCAGAAGTTCGGCCCGGTGATCACCCATATCCGCGTCGCCGCCAAGCAGGAGGATATCTTCGCCGTGCGCATCGCCGCCGGCGAGACCGACCTGTTGCTCGGTTGCGACTTGGTGGTGGCCGCCAGCGAAGAGGCCCTGGCCAAACTCAACGAAAACATCGCCCATGCGGTGATCAACAGCCATGAAGCGGCCACCGCCGAGTTCACCCGCAACCCCGATGCCCAGGTGCCGGGGGCTGCCATGCGCGAGGCGCTGATCGAGGCGGTGGGTGCGGGCAAGACGCACTTCGTCGACGCCACTCGCCTGGCCACCCGCCTGCTCGGCGACAGCATCGCCGGCAACCTGTTCATGCTCGGTTATGCCTATCAGAAGGGCTTCGTCCCGGTTTCCGCCGAGGCGATCGACAAGGCCATCGAGCTCAACGGCGTGGCGGTGCAACTGAACCAGCAGGCGTTCCTCTGGGGGCGTCGCACGGCCCACGATGCGGCCGCGGTGGAGAAGTTGGCGGCGCCGAAAACGGCCGCGGCGCCACGCTGCGAAACCCTGAAAGAAATCATCGACTACCGCGTCGAGTTTCTCACCGCCTACCAGAACGCGGGCTACGCAGAACGTTACCGCGAGCTGGTGGCGCGGGTAAGCCGGGCCGACAAGGGCGCCGATCAGGCGCTGAGCCGAGCCGTCGCCCGCAACTATTTCAAATTGCTGGCCTACAAGGACGAGTACGAGGTGGCGCGGCTGTATAGCGACGGCAGCTTTATCAAGCAGCTCGAGGCGCAGTTCCAGGGCGATTACCGTCTGGAGTTCCACCTGGCGCCGTCCTGGCTGAGCAAGCCTGATGCGGTTACCGGTCAGCCGCGCAAACGCCAATTCGGCCCTTGGATGCTCAAAGCCTTTGGCGTGCTGGCCAGGTTCAAGTTCCTCCGCGGCACGCCGTTCGATCCGTTCGGCTACAGCGCCGAACGCCGGCTGGAGCTGGACTTGATCGAGGAATACGAACGCAACCTGGATTACCTGTTGAAAGAACTCAACGCCGACAACTACCGCGCCGCGGTGGCCCTGGCCGAGTTGCCGGAGCAGATCCGCGGTTACGGCCACGTCAAGGAGAAAAGCCTGACCAAGGTGCGCGAGCAGAGCCGACAGCTCAAGGCGCGCATGTTGGTCAGCGAGATTCAGGCGGTGCAGCTATTCGAGCCTGCGGCCTGATTAGCGCATTTGTGATGTAGGAGGCGCGACCCCGCGGCGATGCAACCCGCAGGGTTGCCGAAGTTCGCCCCGAGGTCGGGCCTCCTACAGTGATCGTTGCAATCCAAATCCTTACAACAAAAACCGCCAAGGAACCCCCATGTCCGTGTTTTCCCATATCGAGTTCGATGGCCACGAGCAGGTCGTATACGGCCACGACAAAGCCAGCGGCCTGAAAGCCATTATCGCCATTCACAACAGCAACCTCGGCCCGGCTTTGGGCGGTTGCCGCATGTGGCCCTACGCCAACGACGAGGAGGCGCTGCGCGATGTGCTGCGGCTGTCGCGCGGCATGACCTACAAGTCGGCGCTGGCGCGCTTGCCGCTGGGCGGCGGCAAGGCGGTGATCATCGGCGACCCGCATACCGGTAAGAGCGAGGCGTTGTTTCAGGCCATGGGCGATTTCGTCAACAGCCTGGGCGGGCGCTATATCACCGCGGCGGATTCCGGCACCGGCGTGGCCGAGATGCAGATCATGGCCGAGCGCACCAAGCATGTATCCGGCGCCGGCCAACGCGAGGCGTTCGAGGGCGGCATGCGCAATGGCGACCCGTCGCCGTCCACCGCCTATGGGGTATTCGTCGGCATCCAGGCGGCGGTCAAACAGCGCCTGGGGCGCGGCGATTTGCACGGGCTCAAGGTTGCGATTCAGGGCGTCGGGCAGGTCGGTTTCAGCTTGGCGCGGCACCTGAAAGAGGCTGGTGCCGAGTTGTGGGTCACCGATATAGTCCCGGCCAATGTGCAGCGTGCGGTCGAGCAACTGGGTGCCAAGGCGGTGGGGCAGCAGGATATTTTCGGTTTGGACGTGGATGTATTCGCCCCCTGTGCCATGGGCGGCATCATCAACCGGCAGACCCTCGAAGCCTTGCGGGCGCCCGTCGTTGCCGGGGCGGCGAACAACCAGTTGGCCGATGCCGGCCTGGCCGAGGAACTGCGCCGGCGCGAGTGCCTGTATGCGCCGGACTATGCGATCAACGCCGGCGGCATTATCGATGTCTGCTACGAGCGCACCGGCGGCAGCGCCGCGCAATTGAAGGCGCATATCGACGGCATCGGCGAGACCTTGCAGCAGATATTCGAGCGCGCCGAGCACGAGGGGCGTACGACCGTCGAGGTCGCCGATAGCCTGGCCGAGGAGCGTTTCGGCAGGCGTTGATCCTGCTAATCCAGCGCCAGGGTCAGGCTGATGCCGTGGGGCTCGAAGCCCAGCCCTGCATAGAAACGATGAGCGGCTTCGCGGCTCTGGCTGCTGGACAGCGCCACCTTGTAGCAACCCCAGGCACGGGCGCGTTCCACGGCTTTGCCCATCAGCGCCTGGCCGATGCCCAGGCCGCGGGCATCGGCATCCACGACCACGTCTTCGATGATCGCCGAGCGGGCGAAATTGTGCGCCAGGTGTTCGATCAGGTTGAGCGTGCAGGTGCCGAGCAGTTTGCCGTCGCGCTCGGCCACCAACACCACGCGGCTGGTGGGTAACTCCGCCAGGCGTAGAGCCATCAACTTGGGATCGGCACGCGGCTCGTCCGGTGCCAGTTGTTGCAGCAGTGCGGTCAGGGCCAGCGCGTCGTTGACGCTGGCGGCGCGGAGTTGGAAGTCGGCGAAGGGGGAGTCGGGCAGGTGCTGCGGGGCGGCTTGGCGCATGGCGATCTCCAGGGCAATCTGTAAGCAGTATGGCAACCGGATAAGGCGGCATGACAAATCCGCTCAGGCTCGCTAAGATGCCGCCCGCTGGATGTTCGCCATCCGGCCTGAATAAGTCTCCTTAGTTCAATGGATAGAACAAGCCCCTCCTAAGGGCTAGATGCTGGTTCGACTCCAGCAGGGGACGCCATATAAAGAGCCTGCGCAGTGCGCGGGCTTTTTTTTGTGTGTCTATCGGTAAGGTGGCGCGACGTTCGCGTATCAAGCGCTCGCCAGTCGGGCTAGGCTTAGCGCCAGCTACCCATTAAGAGAGAGCCGCCATGTCCAGCGATACCCTCACCGAGACCGCAGAAGCCCCGTTGACCGCGGTTGAAGCGCGCATCCTCGGTTGCCTGATCGAAAAGCAGGCCACTACCCCCGAAGTCTACCCGTTGACCTTGAATGCGCTGGTGCTGGCCTGCAATCAGAAAACCAGTCGCGAACCGCTGATGAACCTCACCGCAGGAGCGGTCGGCCAAGGTTTGCGCAGTCTCGAAGGGCGTGGGTTCGCGCGCTTGGTGATGGGCAGTCGCGCCGATCGCTGGGAGCAGCGTTGCGACAAGGCCCTGGAGTTGGTGGCGCCGCAGCTGGTGTTGCTGGGGCTGTTGTTGCTACGCGGGCCGCAGACGGTCAACGAACTGCTGACCCGCAGCAACCGCATGCATGATTTCGAGGACGCCGAGCAATTGCAGCATCACCTCGAGCGCATGATCAATCGCGGGTTGTTCTGCCAGCTGCCGCGTCAGGCCGGGCAGCGCGAAGACCGCTATATGCATCTATTGGGCGAGCCGGCGGATTTGCAAGCGGCGCTGGAGGCGCGTGCCCATGAGCCGCTACGCGCGGGAGCGCAACAGGAAAGCCGGTTGGAGGCATTGGAGGCACGGGTAGCCGCGTTGGAGGAGCGTCTGGCTCGGTTGGAATAGCTTTAGCAGGCTGTTGAAAAACTACCTGCGTTGCCATTGCTGCGTTAAAAACAGGCTCGGGCGCGAGTCCGATCAAAATGCTCATTTACAACACGTAAAGTCGAGTGCGACCCCAGTCGCTTTTTCGCCTGTTTTTGTGGGGCCGCCATCGGTATTGCACTGGCTGCCTCGCCTACGTTTTTCAACGGCCTGTTAGAGGGTTCTAGAAAGTCCAAAGGCGCCTGGTGGGGCGCCTTTGGTTTAGGTGCGGGGCAAGCCGCTATCGACATCATGGCATTAACCAATACGCTGATTGCCGGTGCGCTCGGCACCGCCTTCGGCGACGCGGTTAGGCTGGGTGCGCTCGGCGCCGTCTTCGGCAATCCGCAAGCGTTGTTGCAGGCGCTCGGAGCCATTTTCCGCCAACGGATCGAGAGGGCTGAAGGCTTCGAGCGTGCTCGCTTTGGCTTCGCCGAGCAGCGGTTGGGGGGCGCTTTGCGGCAGGGCGAACGCGCCTGCGGATAAGCTGGTGAGGATCAAGGCGGCGAGGATTTGCTTTTTCATGTCTGGCTCCTTGTAGAGGGCGGTGGGTGACTACGGAGCACATGTTACATGGGGAAATTTGATGAAGAAGTGCAGTCCAGGCATGGTAATAATCGATGCCGTCGATAGTGTGGGTTGAGCGCTCTATTTCGGTGTATCCAGGTTTTTATCGTGCTTTTATATGGAAGTCTGAAGGCAATATGCCTTCAATGTTAATTATCTAATTAATCGATGTTTTAACGGGTTAGCGCGTCAGTTCGAGCAAGACCCGCGTATATCGAGGCGATGCGAGCTTGCATCGACCCGCTTAGGTATCCTCCACCGCTCGACAGCTTCTCGTTCGTTTCTGGATATATAGGGCTCTAGGACATAGCCTAGGGTTTATTCGCCGGCACCCGGCCGGCGTCTCACTTTCTTCGGAGCCATCTGCCGGTCCATGCAACTCATTCTGAAATCCTTCGGTTCGCTGTATTTCGCCACCCTGCTGATGCTCCTGGGCTCGGGTTTGTTGAGCACCTACCTGGCCCTGCGCCTGGCGGACACGGTGGATGGTATTTGGGTGGGTGCCCTTATGGCGGCCAACTACGTCGGCCTGGTGCTGGGCGGCAAGGTGGGGCACCGCTTGATCGCCAGGGTGGGGCATATCCGCGCCTATGTTGCCTGTGCCGGCGTGGTCACGGCGGCGGTGCTCGGCCACGGCCTCAGTGATTGGCTACCGAGTTGGTTGGTGCTGCGCATGCTGGTCGGTCTGGGCATGATGTGCCAATACATGGTGATAGAAAGCTGGCTCAACGAGCAGTCCGATAGCAGCCAGCGCGGCCAGGTGTTCTCCGGTTACATGAGCGCCGCGTACCTCGGTCTGATCCTCGGTCAACTGGTGCTGGTGATACATCCGGGCCTTGGCGTGGAGCTGTTGATGTTGGTCGCGCTGTGTTTTTCCCTGTGCCTGGTGCCCGTGGCCTTGACTCGCAGGCTGCATCCGGCGCCCTTGCATCCGGCGCCCCTGGATTTGCGCTTCTTCATCGAACGGGTGCCGTTGTCGCTGACCACTATTCTGGTTTCCGGGCTGCTGATCGGCTCCTTCTATGGTTTGGCGCCGCTCTATGCTTCTCGTATGGCGCTGTCCACCGAGCAGGTCGGCCTGTTTATGGGCTTCAGCATTCTTGCCGGGTTGTTGGTGCAGTGGCCGTTGGGCTGGCTGTCGGATCGCAGCGACCGGGTCTGGTTGATTCGCATCTGCGCGGGGTTGATGGCGCTGGCTGCGCTGCCGTTGGCCATAGCTCCGCAAGTCTCCTTGTTGCTGCTGTTCGGTATGGGTTTCGCCTTCAGTTCATTGATGTTCAGTCTGTACCCGCTGGCGGTCGCCCTGGCCAACGACCATGTCGAAGGCGAGCGGCGGGTATCGCTTACCGCGACGTTGTTGGTCACCTTTGGGGTGGGCGCCAGCCTGGGGCCGCTGCTGGCCGGTGTGCTGATGCGTTTCTACGGCGCTCATATGCTCTATGCCTTTGCCTGCGCCTGCGGCTTGATCCTGGTCTGGCGCGTGCGTCCGGAGAACGTCACCCATCTGCACCAGGTCGACGATGCGCCGCTGCACCATATCCCCACGCCGGACAACATGACCGGCTCGCCGTTGATTGCCGCTCTCGATCCGCGCGTCGACGAACAGGTCGTGCAGGAGCAGATGCTCGATGTGCCGCCCACCGGGGACGCCACCGAGCAACCGGTTGAACAGGGCGTGCCACGGTGAAAGCGGCCGGCCTGAGCGTGATCGTTCCCGTGCGCAACGAGGTGCAGGCTTTGCCCCTGTTGCTGGCGGATTTGGCGCCGTTGCGTGCGTCCGGCGCACAGCTGATCGTGGTCGATGGCGGCAGCGACGACGGCACCCGTGAACGGGCGGTTGGGCGGGTCGATCTGCTGCTGCAGAGCGAGCCCGGGCGGGCGCGGCAAATGAATGCCGGCGCTGCGGCGGCCGACGGCGAGTACCTGTGGTTCGTGCATGCCGATACGCGGGTTTCCGCGCAGGCTGTCGAGCGTCTGCTCGGTTCCTTGGCCGATCGGCCGTGCTGGGGGCGCTTCGATGTGAGCTTGTCCGGTCCAGGGTTGGCATTTCGGCTTATCGGCAGCATGATCAACCTACGCTCGCGGTTGACCGGAGTGGCGAGTGGCGATCAAGGCATTTTCGTGGCGCGTGCCACCTTCGATGCGTTGGGCGGCTATGCACCGATCCCGCTGATGGAGGATCTGGAACTCTGTCGCCGCCTCAAGCGTTTGGCCCGCCCGCAATGCCTGCGACCGCCCTTGTCGACATCCAGCCGGCGCTGGGAGCGTGGAGGCGTCTGGCGTACCGTGCTGCTCATGTGGCGTCTGCGTCTCGCCTATTATTGCGGCACGAATCCCGAGCAGTTGGCGCGCCAGTATTATCGAGGGCCATCTTTATGAGTCTGACGATTTCCTTGCATATGCTGGCGCGTTCGCCCATTCCCGGCCGGGTGAAAACCCGTTTGATTCCCGCCCTGGGCGAGGAGGGCGCGTGCGACTTGCAGCGCCGCCTGCTCGACCATGCATTGCAGCTACCGGATACGAATTTCAGCCAGCGTTTCCTCTGGCTGGACGACGTGCCCGATGCCGAGCTGGAAGCGCTGGCGGAAGATCGGGGTTGGATACTGGTCGAGCAGCCCGCAGGCGATTTGGGCGAACGCATGCGCCGCATAGCGACTTTGGGCCTGGCGGAAAGCGATGCCGTGGTTCTGATCGGCAACGACTGCCCGGCGTTGGATGCCGAGTACCTGAGCAGCGCCTGCTCGGCCTTGCAGAACGAGCCGGTGGTGTTGGGGCCGGCGGAAGATGGCGGCTATGTGTTGCTCGGTCTGCGCCGCATCGATCCGCAGCTGTTCAACAACCTGCCCTGGGGCACCGATCGGATCCTGGCCATGACCCGCGATCGCTTGCAGCAACTGGGATGGGGTCATCGATTGCTACCGGTGCTCTGGGATGTCGACCGTCCGGAAGATTTGCCGCGTCTGGCCGAGCTGGGTATCCACGTCGATCGCTGAGTGGGCTCAGAACAAGCCGTCGCTGTCGAAGCGGCGAGCCTCGCGCTGCAATTGATAGACGAAGCGCTCGACTTGGCGCTGCTCCAGCCCGCTCAATCGATGAAAGCGCGCACCGGCGAAGGTGGTGTCGACTTTTTCTGCGTACTGGACATGGCGCAGTTCCACGGCGGCGGTCATCGCGCCGAACGGCAGTTGGATGGTCAGGCGCTCGTAGATCTGGCCGGATTGCAGGCCGGTGGCGAAGTTGCCGGGCATGCGTAACTTGCAGCCGGTAGCGGAGATATCCAGCAGGTAGCCTTTCAGGGGTTTACTCAGTTTGTCGCCGGCCAGTTCGATCGATACCTGTTCGCCCTGTTTCAGCGGCGCCCTGAATGCATTGCGGCGCTGATGGTAATGCACTTCGCGGGGTATCTGGCTGACGTAGCAGCGGGCGCCCTCGTGCTCGACGATTTCCGGGCTTTGCAGGCATTCCCAGGCGACACGCACGCCTTCATGAAAGGCTTCGATGTGAAAGGTTTCGCCATTTTGCAGGTAGCGTTCGCCGTCCCGGGGGATCATTTCGTCGAGCAGGACCTGGTTCTTGTCGCGGTCGATCTCGATCAAATAGCTTTGAAAGCGCTGATTGCGTTCATGAAAGGTGATGATCAGCGGATCATGGTTCTGCTGCAGCTGGCGCAGGTTGGCAACGATCTCCATAGGTGTCTTGAGCACCTTGGGCGGTTGCGGGCCATTGTCCTCGATAAAGGGATTGGACACGGTCCAGTAATCTCCGAGCAAAAAACTTGGGCACTAGCATACTGGCATTATGGCAGCATGTCCCCCGGTGCCTTATTGGAATATTTCAGGCTTGGCTGAGTGGGCGGTGCTGGCCGATTCTAGCGGTACTGCCGCGGCTGTCATAGAGGTTTGGCGTTTCGCCACCGCGCAGAATACCGAGCATGCTGCTGGTCGAGGCCTGGCTGGAACGAATCAGTCGGCCGTTGCGCAGGTTCGCCGCTTGGCAGCGTTCGAGTAGCGCATTCAAACGATCGCCGTTGGTCATCAACTCCTCGCCGCGGGCGGAAGCCGCGGCGACTGCCTGCAGGCCGGCGCGATCTGCGCTCAATTTCAAGCCGAGCAGCATCTGGCTGCGCGCCTTGGCGTGTTGGTCGAGCAGGGCGAGTAGCGGCAGTTTGTCGGCGAGAATGCTTTGCAGGCGGGGGAGGTCGCGTTCACCGAGGACTTGGAATTCTTCATCGATCAGTTCGAGCAGGCGCTCGGCTGTAACGATGTCCTGGGTGAAAAGGTCGAGCAGGGTAATGTCTTGCATGCGCGGGCTCTTTGGGGAAGGCAACGAATCGAAGCGGTACTGCGCGACAATCCGTTGCTAAGCGTCAAACATCCCCGGCGCCCGTCTTGAAGCTAGCGCTGGGATTCGAAATTGAGCAGTTTGCTGGCAACGCGCTGGCTGTCGACCTGATAACTACCATCGGCAATCGCTTGTTTCAGCTGGGCGACGCGCTCTTTATCCACGCTGGGTTGGTCGCGCAGCTTGTCGCTGATGCTCTGCAACTGCTGAGCTTCACGGCTGAGCTGAACGGATTCTCCGCTCTTGCTGGCCTGTTGCGCTTGCTCGGCGGCAGGTGCGCTTGCGGGTTGCTGGGTGCCGATGGCTTCGCTGCGAGCGCCGGACTGAGCACCGCCGGTACGCCCCGAATTGGCTGGCGCTGCGGCATTGTTAGGTCGGTTGAAGTCGATGACCATGGTGCTAAACCTCGAACGGTGTTTGGACGCTTGCCTAGCTTGTCGGCCATGCCCGGAAAAACTTTAGCCATTTATTGAAAAACTACCGCAACAGGCTAAGAGCTGCGGTACGGCTGCCTGGATCGCTCGCTGCCAACCTCGACAGCGTCTGAGCCGATAGTGCCCGTGCAGTAGCCATAGTCTAAACGCAGTATGAAAACTCGTCAGCCAATCGTCGTTATTCCGGCATTTGATTCGACTTATAAATAGCTAACAAGAATCGTGCCTACATGGCCACTTCGACCTGGCCGGGGCCGGTCACCCGTGCCTTGACCACCCGTTGCGAACCCAGATTGCGAACATTGATCTGTTTGCCCATGCCGCCGTCGGACAAGGCCTCGCCCGGCATGCGCACGCTGATGCCGCCGCTGCGCGCGCTGATGATCACCTGGTCGCCGCGGCGAACGACTTCGGCCTGCTCGACGTGAATCGGTGCGAGGACTTGATCGGGCTGCAATGGCCGCGTCAGTTTTTTGCCGATGGCCTGCGTGAGTGCGTTCAGGTAGCCCTGGTTGAGCAGGCCGACATCGCGTTCGGCCAGGGCGACGTCCCTTTCGCTCAATACGCTGTCGCGCTTGAGCGGACGAACGGCGGTGACCACTTCGCGATACAGCTGCACCTGTCCGGGCACGAACAGGGTCCAGGGCGCGCTGCCGTCGCAGCGCACGCGCAAAGTGACGCGGCCTATGGGTTGGGCGGGGCTTTCCAGGGTCGTAGTCAATTCTTTGTCGCATAGCGGCATGCGCAGGCGCGGGTCGAGCCGGCTGATTTGAATTTCATGGCGTCCTTGGATTCCGCTACGCTGCAAATAGTCGCTGACCGCCTGCTCAAGAAACTCCTGAGCGGTGCCGATAAGCTGTTCGGGCGTGGTTATGCGGGCAGAAACCTGGAGGGGATAGCCGAGCGCCAGCAAAGCGGGTAAAACTGCCAGCCATTGGCGGCACTTTGCCATTGCATGTCGATAAATTGTCGTTTGTGCGTTCATGCTCAGTGAAAAGCAAGGCTCGTGCCGCCTGCTACGCTAAGTACAGGGTGCATGACTGAAAAATAAGAGGAGTTTGGGCATGGCCGGTGTATTGGATTCGGTTAACCAACGAACTCAGTTGGTTGGGCAGAATCGCCTGGAGTTGTTGTTGTTTCGCCTGGGCGGTAGTCAGCTCTATGGCATCAACGTATTCAAGGTGAAGGAGGTGCTGCAATGCCCCAAGCTCACCATCATGCCGAAATCCAGCCCGGTGGTGCGTGGCGTCGCGAGCATCCGTGGCGGCACCATCCCCATCCTGGATCTGTCGATGGCCACGGGCAGCGGTCCCCTCGATAACATCGAAAACAGTTTCGTGATCATCACCGAATACAACACCAAGGTGCAGGGCTTCCTGGTCCACTCGGTCGAGCGCATCGTCAACATGAACTGGGAGGAAATTCATCCGCCACCCAAGGGCACGGGGCGCGATCACTACCTCACGGCGGTGACCCATCTGGATAACAAGATGGTCGAGATCATCGATGTAGAGAAGGTCCTGGCCGAGGTGGCGCCCACCTCCGAGGTCATCTCCATGGGGGTGCTCGACCAGCAAACCCAGGCAAAGGCCGTGAGCAAGAAGGTGCTGACTTGCGACGACTCTTCGGTCGCCCGCAAACAGGTCACCCGTTGCTTGCAAACCGTCGGCGTAGAGGTCGTCGCGCTGAACGACGGGCGTCAGGCCTTGGATTATTTGAAGGCCATGGTGGAGGAAGGCAGAAAACCGGAAGAAGAATTTCTCATGTTGATCTCCGACATCGAGATGCCGGAAATGGACGGCTATACCCTGACCGCGGAAATTCGCGCCGATCCGCGTATGCAAAAGCTGCATATCATCTTGCATACTTCGCTTTCGGGCGTATTCAACCAAGCTATGGTGAAAAAGGTAGGGGCGGATGATTTCTTGGCCAAGTTCCGCCCGGATGACCTGGCTGCTCGGGTGGCAGAGCGCATCAATGCGGCAGATGGGGGCTGAGGGCGTTGCCCTCAGTGCTAACTATGATCGGCGAGGCCTGGCTAGTGTCTTCAGGTAATTTGGATTTTGAGCAGTTCCGGACTTTCCTGGAAAAAGCGTGCGGCATATTGTTGGGTAACAACAAGCAGTACCTGGTTTCCAGCCGGCTGAACAAACTGATGGAGCAGAACAGCATCAAAACCCTCGGGGAATTGGTGCAGCGTATGCAAAATCAGCCGCGTAGCGGCTTGCGTGAACAGGTCGTGGACGCCATGACCACCAATGAAACCCTATGGTTTCGCGACACTTATCCGTTCGAAGTGCTGAAAAAGCGCATCTTGCCGGAGATGATCAAGGCCAGTCCGGGGCAGCGTTTGCGCATCTGGTCCGCCGCTTCGTCCTCGGGTCAGGAGCCGTATTCGTTGTCGATGAGCGTCGACGAGTTCGAAAAAACCAATATCGGCCAGCTCAAGGGCGGTGTGCAGATCATTGCCACCGACTTGTCGCCATCGATGTTGGCCAATTGCAAATCCGGCGAGTACGACAGCCTGGCCATGGGCCGCGGCTTGTCCCAGGAGCGTCTGCAGCGTTACTTCGATCCGAAAGGGCCGGGCCGCTGGGTGATCAAGCCGGCGATCAAGAGCCGCGTCGAATTCCGCCCACTGAACCTGTTGGACAGCTATGCCGCGCTCGGCAAATTCGACATCGTATTTTGCCGCAACGTATTGATTTACTTCTCGGCCGAGGTGAAGAAGGACATCCTCACCCGTATCCACGCCACCTTGAAGCCGGGCGGCTACCTGGTGTTGGGCGCATCCGAAGCCTTGAATGGCTTGCCCGACCACTACCAAATGGTGCAATGCAGCCCGGGGATCATCTACAAGGCGAAATAGCCGCCACGCGCAACTGCTGAACGGGAGGCCAAGGGTCTCCCGTTTTCGTTTGTAGCGGTGACGTGCTGTATTGCCGGGTTCGGGAGCGGCGCTATCTTCGCCAGTGGTTGCCACCAAGTGTTTCAGGGCGCCATGAATCGACGGTTGCTCAGCCAGCCCTCACAACTTTTTCCTTCAATTAAGGGAACCCCCTTTCCTTCAAACGCCCCAACTGGTGTTGGCATGGCGACGGCGGTCAACTGCCCTATTTGCGCCATCACCGCGCCAGCGCATAGCAGTTATAAGGACCTGCTTTTGGAGGCAACCATGACGCATGGAACCGCAGTCTTCCCCAGGAAAAACGATAACCCCCTGAATGCCGTCTACTGGGATGAGTTCGACTACATCTGTCCGGCGATAGACCTGCTGTGTT
>NZ_CAMPHN010000062.1 GCF_946885885.1 uncultured Pseudomonas sp. | reverse complement strand
GCCTCCTGAAAACAAACCCCGTCCTGGCGAACGGGGTTTATGGAGCGCTTACGCATATACAGCGGCAGGCTATCGTTGATGCTCATCCGCGGCTTGAACAGCAGCCATAGCTTCCAGGCATTGCCCCCCAGTTTGCCGCCCATCTCCGGGTGGTCGACCATCTCTGCCAGGCCGTTGGCCACCGAGGCGAACTCGCGCCGCATGGCCGCCTCCAGCGAACGCTCCTCGACACTCAAGGTTTTTTGCAAGGCGGGACGGGGAAGCAGTCCGGCGCGATACAAGACGGCAAGGCCATCCAGATCCTGCGCCAGCATCCTTACCAGCGTCATTTTCAGAATCAGGTTATCGGCCCTGGTCAACCAACTGCGCAACTGTCTGATGTCATTCTCGAACAGTGCCATGGCCTCGGTGTTGCGCTTCTCCTCGATCAGCGCCAGCGCTATCGCCGAGCGCAACTGATTGCCCTTGAGCAGTGCCATGTAACTTGGCATCGGCTCATCCATGACGGGCTGGCTTAGACTGCGGTAATCCCGCAGCGTCAGCAGCTTTTCATAGCGCAGCAACAACTCAGCGTGCGTGGTCAACAGCGCCTGCAGTTTTCCGGGCTCGGCGCGCCAGCCTTGCAAGCAGCCTGATGCGCCAAGGGAGCACAGTTCGTCGCCGGGAAGCGTGAGCGTGGCGGCGGGCGCAGCATTCTTATCCGCCGTCAGGCGTTTGCGCCCTTCGACCTGCGGATCGATTCCCGCTGGAGCGTCCAATCCCAGCAGTTGATAGTAGGCATCGCTCGGCTCGCCCACTGCAACCTGATCCAGCCAAGCCTGGACCTGCGCTTCCAGCGGTTCGTCGTAGAACCACAACCACACACCGCCAACCAACAGCGCCAGACCACCCAGGAGGGCGACAATTCCTTTATTGATCATCTGGGTCCTGGTGCGCCGGATCACTCGTGACCGATATAGAACAGTAACTCGCGGCGTTGCGGGTGATCCTTCAACCAGGCCCGCACCTCATCGGCACGCTCGATCGCCTCATCGCCGGCGAGACGCTTGAAGCGCTGCCGACGGGCATCCTCGGACGCTTCCTGACGCACCTGACGCTGCCAGGCTTCGGTGAAAATGGCCGGCATCTTGCGGCTCAACTCCAACGCCTTGAGCAGTTGCCATTCACCGCCATCCAGCCAGGCTTCGTCGCAGGAGTTGCACAGATCCAGGCGGTTGCCCCGGGTGCCGCTGATCTGAAACTTGCTCATCAACTTGCTGCACTTCGGGCAGGTCAGCGCCGTGTGGGTTTCACTCGGTTCGCAGCTCGCCACCTCCGTCGCCGGTTGATCGTCTTCGGCGCTACGCTCGGCCCAGTCGCGGTAATACAGCAAAGCGACCAAGGCGCCGGAACATTGCGCACAGCCATGGGCGAGCAAGCCGTCATCCAGTTTGGTGGGTTTCAGTTCAACGGTTCTACATGCGGGGCACTGCATTCTGATGTCCTTGTCGTAGGTTACGCCTAAGCCACGCACGCTATCCAAGATCGGCGCAGGCGGCAAGCAGCCTGCCGAGCAGATTGCACAGATCGACCGCCCTTGAGCAGGACAGACCGTGCCACCTAGGCCCGACCAGGGCCGACAGGCTGCTCCAGATCCAACAGGTTGAGCAGGAACTGGCCGAAGTAGCGCAGATCCTGTTCGATCGCCGCCCGCGCACCCTGGCCGTCCCCCGCCGTAAGCGCCGCCAGCGCCTGCCCATGAAAGTCGTTGAGGCGCAGCGACAGGTCGGCCTCGGTAAACAGTCGGTTGAAGAAGGGCCCGACCTGCAACCACAACGTCTCGATCATGCGCAGCAGAATCGCGTTGTCGCAGCCACGGTACAGGCGCAGGTGGAAGGCACTGTTGGCGCGCAAGTAGCCCTGCACGTCGCGTACCTCCAGCGCCTGCGCCATACGCGCGCTGAATTCGGCCAACGCTGCCAGATCCGCCGCATCCAGGCGCGGCGCGGCCAGCTCCACGGCCAAGCCTTCCAGGCTTAGGCGCACCTGCAGAATATGCTCGAAGCGCGCGCGGGTCATGGCGGGCACCCGCACCGAGCGTTGTGGCTCGCCCTCCAGCGCACCTTCCGCGACCAGGCGCTGCAACGCTGCGCGCACCGGCATCGGGCTGGTGCCCCATTCGCTCGCCAGATCACGGATTTTCATCCGCTCGCCGGGCTGGAAACGCCCCGCCAGCAAGCCTTCGCGAATCCGTTGGTAAAGCTGCTCCTGCAGATTGTCGGCCATGGTCGATCAGCGCCCTCGTGCTGGCGGGGCAGGTAATTGGCTCAGGGTGAGCAAGCAGTCACGCATGGGAAACGCCTCCTGTTCAGTGACCGTTGATGATGGACCCCCTCGGCCGCCGGGAGTGTACTCCGAGGTACGGCCTGGTTGATCGCGCTGTACGCCATCGGCGATCCAGAGCAAAGTCCGGATCGAGCTGGAACAGCTCGCCCGGCAGCGTCACACGGACTCAGTCGGTGGCGCCAAACCGCTCTTATTGTGATCACAAAGTTCACAAAAATGGACATCAGAAGCAGAATCTAGCATCTATTGCTTTATTTGTGATCACAAAATATTATGTTCGCAAATTCGAACGAGGTGTTCAAAAATGACTAGCAGTGGCATCGACTCCGGCGCGGTGGAAACTTTTGTCGCCCGCGAACGGGCGCGCTTTCTCGAGCGCAACCCGAAGTCCGCGGCCCTCGCCGAGCGCGCCCGCCAGTCGCTGTATGGCGGCGTACCGATGCACTGGATGGCCGATTGGTCGACCCCCTGCCCGTTGTTCGTCGAACGCGCCAGCGGCGCACGCTTCTATGACGTCGACGGCCACGAATACATCGACTTCTGTCTGGGCGACACCGGTAGCATGTTCGGCCATTCGCCGGCGCCGATCGCCCGGGCCCTCGCCGAGCAAGCCAGCAACGGCCTGACCACTATGCTGCCCGGCGAGGATGCGGTGGTCTGCGGCGAGTTGCTGGCCGCGCGCTTCGGCCTGCCGTTCTGGCAGGTCACCGCCACCGCCACGGACTCCAACCGCTATGTGCTGCGCTGGGCGCGCGCGATCACCCAGCGCAAGACCCTGCTGGTGTTCGACGGCTGCTACCACGGCACCGTCGACGACGTCATGGTGCGCTGCCGCGACGGCCAGACCGTGCCGCGCTCAGGCCTGGTCGGCCAGGCCTATGACCTGACCCAGTTCAGCCGCTCGATCCCGTTCAACGACGTCGAAGCGCTGGAAGCCGCACTGGCCCAGGGCGACGTCTGCGCCCTGCTGTGTGAGCCGGCGATGACCAATATCGGCATGGTGCTGCCCGAGCCGGGCTTTATGCAGAAGTGCCGCGAGCTCACGCGTAAGTACGGCAGCCTGCTGATCATCGACGAGACCCACACCATCTCCACCGATATCGGCGGCTGTACGAAGTTGTGGGGGCTCGACCCGGACTTTTTCGTGGTCGGCAAGCCGATCGCCGGCGGCGTGCCCTGCGGGATCTTCGGTTGCAGCGCGGCGATGGCCGAGGCCATGACCGCCACCCGCCAGCGCGACCGCGAGGACAGCCACGGCCATGGTCACAGCGGCATGGGCACGACGCTTTCGGCCAACGCTCTAGCCATGCACTGCATGCGCGCCAACCTGGAGCAGGTGATGACTGCCGCCGCCTACGCCCATATGTTGCCGCTGGCGGGGCGCCTGGCCGACGGCTTCCGTCGCCTGATCGGCAAGCATGGGCTGCAATGGTCGGTGACCGAGCTCGGTGCGCGTTGCGAGTTCCAGTTCTGCCCGGTGTCGCCGAAGACCGGCGCCGAAGCCGAGGCGGCGTTCCACGACGAGCTGCAGATGGCCCTGCACCTGTACCTGATCAACCGCGGCATCCTGATCACCCCATTCCACAACATGACCCTGTGCTGCCCGGACACCACGGCGGCGGACGTGGACCGGCTGATCGCGACCCTGGATCAGGCCCTCGGCGAACTGCTGGCCATCCCGGCGCCCGCGAGTAACCGATGATCGCTGCGTGGAGAACAGACTGTAGGGTGGATGACGCTCTCCTCATCCACCGATATCCCGCACGGTGGATGGATAAAGCGCCATCCACCCTACGCCACTAGCCCCTCTCCCGAAGGGAGAGGGGAACAGAAGCAAGGACACCACCATGCAGTTCGCCGCTATCCAAGAAGCCCGCGACTTTCTCAACCAGCACCCCGAGGTGCGCCTGATCGAGCTGATGCTGATCGACGCCAACGGTATTCCCCGCGGCAAGCTGCTGCACCGCGACGAGTTGCTGGCCCTCTATGAAAACGGCCGGCCGCTGCCCAGCTCGATCCTCGCCCTGACCATTCAAGGCGAGGACGTCGAGGACAGCGGCCTGGTCTGGGAAGTCGCCGACGCCGACTGCTGGACCTACCCGCTGCCCGGCAGTCTGTGCCTGCAACCCTGGCGTACGCAGCCGACCGGCCAATTGCAGGTGAGCATGCACCCGACCCGCGGCCTGCCCGCCGCCCCGGCCGATCCGCGTCACGTACTGATCCGCGCCATCGACCGGCTCAAGGCCGAGGGTTACCACCCGGTAATGGCGGTGGAGCTGGAGTTCTACCTGCTGGACCAGCGGCGCGACGCCAAGGGTCGACCGCAACCGGCATTACAGATGAACGGCGTGCGCCCGCAGGCGCCGCAGGTCTACGGCGTGTATGAGCTGGAGCAATTGCAGCCGTTTCTCGACGACCTCTATGCCGCCTGCGAAGTGCAGGGCCTGCCGGTGCGCACGGCGATATCCGAATATGCCCCTGGCCAGCTCGAACTGACCCTGGAGCACCGCTTCGACGCCCTTCAAGCCATCGACGAGGGCCTGCGCTACAAGCGCCTGGTCAAGGGCGTGGCCAGCAAACACGGCCTGCAAGCCTGCTTTATGGCCAAGCCGTTCGACGACCAGTCCGGCAGCGGCTTGCACCTGCACGTAAGCCTGGCCGATGCCCAAGGCAACAACCTGATGGCCAGCGACGCCCCCCAGGGCACGCCACTGCTCAGGCATGCCATCGGCGGCATGATGGCCACGCTCGACGATGCCCTGGCGATCTTTTGTCCCAACGCCAATTCCTACCGGCGCTTCCAGGCCAACAGCTACGCGCCGCAGGCCAAGAGCTGGGGGGTGAACAACCGTACCGTGTCGTTCCGCGTCCCCTCCGGGCCGGCGATCAGTCGCCATATCGAACACCGCATCTGCGGCGCCGATGCCAACCCCTACCTGGCCGCCGCCGCGATCCTGGCGGGCATTCATTTGGGTATCCGACAGCAGATCGATCCGGGCGAGGCCACCGTCGGCAACGGCTACCAGCAGCTTCACGACACCCTGCCCGTCGATTGGCTAAGCGCGCTGCACGCGCTGGAAAACTCCACCTGGGCTAAAGACGCGCTAGGCGAGGACTTTCTCAAGGTGTTCCTGGCGATCAAGTGGACCGAGTTCCGTCAATTCATGGGCGAGGTCGGCGAACAGGATTGGCGCTGGTATTTGACCCACGCTTGAACGGGGCACGGATACCGGGGCGAGGCTTGGCAAACGCCCCGGCATCGGCTGAGACAACTCGGTCGAGCGCTGGAATGCCCGGCAGATAGGGTAAGCTCCGCTTATTCAAGCGGGAGTTACGATGATCGATCTATTCGATGTATTCCTAGTCATGTTGTTCGCCAGTGTGCTGGCCTGGCTGTGGCACGGCCACGGCATCCGCGAGCGCGCCTTGCTGGCGGTCAAACAGCACTGCGGCAAGCTCGATGTCGAACTGCTCGACGGCAATGTGGCATTGCAGAAATTCGCCCTGCGCGCCGATGCCCGTGGCCATAAGCGGCTGGCGCGGATCTATGGGTTCGAGTTCACCGTCACCGGCGAACAGCGCCACAGCGGCAGCATCCTCATGTTCGGCCGCCACCCCGGGCGCATCGAGCTGGCGCCCCATCCCTTCCGCGAGCCGGAGCGCGAAAGCGCGCAGATCATCGAACTGGATCGCTGGCGCAGCAGGCCGGACGAGCGCCAGCGTAACGAGTGATGCTTACAGCAACCCGAGCGCGCGCAAGCTGGCCTTACCCAACTCAATGCGCTTGCTGGCGTCGGCCAGATCCTCCATCGGCATGTTCAGGGCGAAGCTGTAGAGCCTGCCGTCCCGCTCCAGCCAGCCGACCCACCAGCCGATGCCCGGCTTTACCGAGGTGGCCCAACCGGTCTTGCCATACAGGGTCCAACCGTCGCCTTGCTCGAGCTGGCTGATCTGCCGGACCTGGGCCTGGATCGCCGGCGGCAATGGCAACTGATCCTGCGCCAAGCGCGCGAGAAACTGCGTCTGCTCTACCGCGCTGATCGCCAGGGGCCCACGCAACCAGAACTGATCGACGACCTCACCGACCCGACCATTGCCGAAGCCCAGCGGCGCCAACTGCTCGCGCATCCGTGCCAGGCCGATACGCCGCGCCAGCTCTTGATAAACCGGGACATTGGACAGCTTGATCGCCTCGCGCAGGCCCATATCGCGCTCCCAACTCTTGAGGAAGCGGGGCTTGCCGTCATAAACGAAAACCTCGTCCACGCTAGTGACCGCACCCGTCGTCAGGCCGATCAGGCTATGGGCGATTTTGAACGTCGAAGCCGGGACATAGCGGGTTTGCGCGCGAGTGCGGTCATGCCCCAACAGCAGATCCCGCTCGACATCGTAGAGCACAAAGGTGCCCGGCACCCCGGCTTGCGCGAAGACCTGCGCGAGCGCTGGGCTATCGCGCCATTCCAGCGCCTGCGCCTGGCCGACGAGCAGCAACAGCAGGCCACCGAGAATCCATCCGATGATCGGACACCTCATTCGCGCTGCAGCAGAAAGGCGCCGACCCGCTCGGCGCTGTCCTGCGGCTGCTCCTGCATAAAGCAATGTCCGCCCGCCACCACCTGGGCGCTGACATGGGCATTGCCGGCACACCAGCGCGCCACCGATTTGGCGACGAAGGGATAACTGCGCTGGCCGTAGAGCACTTGTGTCGGGGTCGCCACCTTGGCCAGCGACGGCCACAGGCGCTTGGGAAAGGAGCCGAAGATTTCCGCCTCACGACTCGGCCGGCATTTCAACTCGACGCCCTGTTCGCTGTCTTTCAGCGCATGGGCGATATAGGCGGCGAAGGCGGCATCGTTCCAGCCGCGAAACATGCCGCGGCCGTGCAAGCCGGCATGGGCGGCGGCGCGATCCGGCCAGACGCTACGGCGCTGGCGGGCCTTGCGCGCCAGGGTCGTGCGCTGGCTGAGGCCGACCACATCGGAAAGCGCCATCACCCCGATCATCGCCGGGGTGAACAGCACCGGGTCGAGCAACACCGCGCGCTGGAACAGCCGTGGCTGCCGCGCCAGCATCAGCGCGGTCAACACCCCGCCGAAACTGTGCCCGAGGGCGAAAACCGGCATTTCCGGGAAGCGCTCGCGGCCCACGGCGAATGCCTCCAGCGCCAGTTCGGCGCTGCGGTTCCAACCATGGAAACGCCCGCCATGCTCGCTGTCGCCATGCCCTTGGATATCGCACAGCCAGAGATCGAAGTCCTCGGCGAGATCGGCCAGCATCGGTTCGTAGACCCGTCCGCAATAGCCGTTGCCATGAAGGAAATGCAGCAGCGGTTTACCCGAGGGCGGCGAATGCCAACCGCGCAAGGTGAAACCCGCGGAGCTGGCGTGGGACCAGGATTCCAGATGCATAAGTGCGCTCACTATCGACCAGGCCGGCTAGCAGGCTAGTGTAATGCCGATCGGCGCGGAAACGGGTGGGTAGGTGGTTTTCGGCCTGCTTCCTCCGTCGAACAGGCAAAAAGAAGGCGCCTTGCGACGCCGAATTTTCACGCTCAGGCCCGTTCGTGGCTTATTTGCCTCGTCCGGATAAATCGCTCCAGCAATGCATTGAGTTGCCCCGGCTGATCCAGCGGAGTGGCGTGCCCGGAGTCGGCGACCACCACCAATTCGGCATTGCGGAACTGTGCGGTATAGGCCCGCTTATAGGCCAACGGGGTGTAGTCGCGATCGCCGGAAATAATCAGCATCGGTGTGTCGACGCGGCTGACCGCGGGTAACGCCGACCAGCCGAGAATCGCATGGATCGCATGCAGGTAGGAGGTGCGGTCGTTGGCGGCCATGCGCATGGCCACCAAGCGCCGGAGCTGATTCTGCTCGGCATGGGGAAACAACTTGCGCGCCATCAAGCGGCCGAGCGCCTTCAGACCCAGCAGATGGATCGTCGCCAGACGCAGATAGATCTTCGCCCGGGTCTGCCAGCTATCGAGCGGGAAGCTCGGCGCGCTGTTGATCGCCACCATCGCGCCCACCAGATCGGGCTGATTGGCCAATAACTGGAAGCCGACCATGCCGCCCATGGATATGCCGACCAGAACGCAGCCGCGGATGTTCATTATCCGGATGAACTCGGCCACATCATCGGCCAATTCGGACACACTGACGGGCGCACTCAAAGGTTCGCTGGCACCATGACCGCGCAAATCGAGAGCGAATACTTCGGCGAAGCGCGAGAGCGAGTCGATTTGCGACTGCCAATCCTGCCAGGACGAACCCAGGCCGTGCAGCAGCAATACCGGCACGCCTTTGCCCTGACGAATATAGGCACAACGGCCGCTCTGCAATTGAATATAGTGCATAAATAAACTCCCTCGAACGATAACTTCCCATCACCAATAAGCCGAACGTTATGAGTAATCATCAGTTATCTCGATGCATACCCTATTGATATTAATTTCTTCATATCCGTTAAGAAGTTCCTGTTTGCCTTATACTCCTTGAAAACTTAGAATCGGCTTGCTTTTTTATAGAGAATTTCTCATGTACAGCATTTCCAGCCCGACCCAGACACGCAGTAAAAAAGCCTTGGAGCGCTTTCTCAACGTGGCTGCCGAACTGCTCGCCGATAATCGCTTCGAAGACACCGGCATCGCGCAAATCTCCCAACTGGCCGAGTCCTCGGTGGGCACCTTCTACCGGCTGCTCGCCGATAAAGACGTCCTGTTGTTCGCCGTGCATGAACGTTTCGTCGCACAAGGGCGGGAGGCTATCGATGCGCTGCTCGAAGAACTCGAGCGCCCCGGACACTCACTGGCACAGCAAATCGAATTGTTCGTTCAAGGCATCATCACCTTCTTCGCGGGTCATGAAGGCCTGCTCCGCGCCTTGGTTCGCCGTAGTTCCGCAGATATTCAATTCCGACAGCGCTTCCACCAATTAAACGCCCACATCAGCCAGACCCTGTGCCGCATCGTGCTGGCCAAGCGCGGCGAGCTCAGCCATCCCAACCCGGAACAAGCCGCCGACCTCTCCGCGCATATGCTGCTCGCCAGCATGAATTACTTCACAATGATCGGCACCCTGGGTGTAACCCCCCGGGAAGTTATTCCCGGGGAACTTTCACGGTTGGTTTGCAGTTATTTGGAAGTTTCCAAAAATTAACGCCGGCTGTCCCTGCGTAATTGCGCGGGGGTGAAGTCGGACGGCGTAAGAGCGATATCGAACTGATTAGCCGGTTCTTCGTTGGACAGTACACCGATCACATAACGCCCACCGATCAAGTCGTATACCGCGTCGCCCTTGGTCCAGACCAACGGCTGGTCGTAGAGATTGATCGTGTAGGACTCGCCGACCCGCCACAGGTTGTCGCGGTTGTCGTAGTGGTCGACCAGCAGCAGCTGATAGCTGTCTTCGTCGAAATACATATCGCGCTGCTTGTACTGATGGCGCATGCCCTCCTTCAACATCGCCCGCACGTGCCAGACCCGGTGCAGCTCGTAACGCAGCAGATCGGGATTGACGTGGCCACGCTGGACGATATCGCTGTATTTGTTGCGTTTGTCCGCCAACTGGTAACTGTTGTAGGGCACGTACATCTCCTTCTTGCCCAGCAACTCCCAGTCGTACTTGTCCGGCGCGCCGGAGAACATGTCGAAGTTATCGGTGGTGCGCATGCCGTCCGACGAGGTGCCCGGCGAGTCGTACGCCACGTTCGGCGCGCGTCGTACCCGACGCTGACCGGCGGCGTAGAGCCAGGCCAGCCGCGGCTCTTTCACCTGATTGACGGTTTCGTGCACGAGCAACTCGGTGCCGGCCAGACGTGCCGGGGCCAATACCGACTGACGGAAGTAGAAGAGTACGTTGCCGTTCTCCTGGCTGTAGTCGCCCGCCGCCTGGTTAAACAGGAACAGGTCCTCGATCTTGGTCATGAAGTAGTCGCCGCTGGCATGCGGAACCGCTTGGGCGTAATGGCGCTTGACGCTGTCGCCGCGGTAACGCACCAGGTGGTTCCACAACACTTCGAGTCCCGACTGGGGAATCGGGAAAGGCGTGGCGAGTTTGAAATCGGCGATGCCGTTGCCGTTCTCGATCAGCTTGGCGGTGGTCGCATTGGCCTTGACCGCGTCGTAGATCCTTTGCGAGTAAGAGGCCGAACGCCGGGTCGGGTAGACGTTGAGCTTCCAGGTGTCGCTGAAGCGGGTCAGCATGGCGCGCTGGCCAGGGCTCAGCTGGTCGCGGTATTGCTCGGCATTGGCCGCGGTGATGGTGAACAGCGGCTTGTCGCCAGCGAAGGGGTCGGGGTAGCCCACGTCGGCTTTGAACGCATCGGGGTCGCGGGCCAAGCCGCCATCCCAGGCGGGGATGGTGCCCGCCGCATTACCGGCTTTCTCGGCGCCCATGGGGGTCAGATCCTGACCCAGACGCGCAGCCTCGGCCGCGCTCACCTGAGCCTGGGCCAGGCCGCTGCCGAGCAAAAGGGCGATGAACAGGCTGCTATACAAAAATCCTGAAGTCTTCATGAGTCACTCTTCTAGAAACTGTATTTGATGTTGAAGCTGAGGTAATCGCGATCGCTGAGCTTGTTGGCCAGACCGCCGCCGCTGTAGCCCACGTATTTGGCGCCGACGGTCAGCGCCTCCCGATAGATCGCGTCGATACCGACCGAATAGCTCTTACGCTCCTCCAGCAAGCCGTTGGTCAACTGCGGCGCGACGCCATTGACGCCGTACTGATAGCTGACGTTGGGCACCAGGTTGATCAGGTTGAACACGTTGCTATAGGTCAGCGACAGGCTGCCTTGCACGCCCCAGGCGCTGGAGGTGGCGTCGTAATAATCGATGTCCGACTCCAAGCCCTGGACCCGACTACCCACGACTTCGGCAAACAAGGTGGCAGTGTCGGCGCCGAGCAGGTTGTTGAAGCTGTAGATACCGGCCAGCGAGGCTTGCAGCATGGGTTTCTCGCGGTAACCGTCGAGACGCGTGCCGACCTCCAGCCCCTCGGCAGTGCCCGACAATGCGCTCGGCAGGTATTCGCCCAAGCCCAGCGCGATAGGCGCATTGGGTCGGTAGCTGAGTTCGCCGGCCACGGATAGACCGTTGAGGAAGTTATCGCCGCTGATACTGGTGTTGAAACTGACGCCGAACAGGTCGCGTTTTTCCAGGTATTCGGCGTAATAGCGTGAGGTGTTGGCGACCGGCAGGGCGCCGACCAGGGGCAGCACCACTGGCTGTCCGACCGTCAGGCCGAGCATCGGCAGGTTCATGTTGTAGCGCAGGTAGTAGAAACCCAGCTCGGTGTCGTTCAGCTCCGGCACCAGCCAGCGCAGCGCCACACCGTATTGCGGGGCGCCGTCGGCTTCGATATCCCCGCTACGCGGCACGTAGGTAGTAGGCAAGTAGCCACGCAACAGGTCGTTGACGAAGCCCGGGCCAAGGCTGTCGGCAAACGCCTGGGCCTGTTCGGGGCTGTCGAAGGCCATACCGCCAGTGAACGGCTCCTGCAACGGCGGCAGCATCAGGTAATCGCAGCCGCCACCCACCACATCGAGGGTCGAGAAGTAGGTGCCGCAAGGGTCGATCTTGGTTTCTTCCCAGGCGCTCCCCGGTTGCCAGTAACCCTCGATCGACAAGCCATCGCTCAACTCGTAGGAGGCATAGCCCATCAGGGTCGGCATATAGGCCTCTTTCAGCTCGGAACCCGGTGCGCGCAGCGCATTGAGATCCACCGGGTTGGTCGCGCCTATGCCGTTTTGGTAGAACAACCCCTCGCCCCAGTTGATCACCTGCCGCCCGAGGCGCACGTTCAGTGCCCGATCGGCCACCCTCCAGCTACCGTAGACGAAGGCATCCAGCAGATCGATGCTGGAACCGGCGTCGTCCAGCCCCTTATTCGGAATCTCGCGATGACGGCGCTCGTCATCCTTCAGTTCGAAATCGTAGAAGCCCCGCGCCCTGACGAATACGCCGTAATCGTTCTGAAAATTCAGGTCCATCTCGGTGACCACCTTGGCCACTTCGGAAAACAGATCGCCCTTTCTGAAATTCAGATTACCGTCGTCGGTGTTGATCAAGTCGACGTTCGCGCCCTTACCACCGTTGGCGCGCGCTATCAGTCGACGGTCCTGGCTTTCCATGCGGTAGTTCACGCCGTAGGACAGGGTGGTATCCCAAGACAGCGCCCAATCCCCTGAGCGTGCTTGAAAAGCGCTGGCCTGGCCCGCCGCCAGCAGCACCCAAAAGCCCGCCGTCCATGCCGCCCATGTTGTTCTCTGAATCGCCACGATGGTCTCCTGCTGAATTGTTTTTATCGGAACCGGAACATCGGTTCCGATAACCTAATCCCGCAGCTTATCTTTGGCAAGCTTCAAAATTTTTTTCCGCCCAGAGGCCTTGAGCTAGACGGCCGCTGCGCTTGAGGACCAGAAAATTTCGGTTTTGTTCACTTGACGGAATCGGAATTCATGTTTCTATTTAGCCCTCCGCAGTTAAGGAAAAAAACGACAGATCGGGAGAAATTCGCGGAAAAAACCAACAATAAAATCGGAGATACATCCATGTTCACTGCCAAACATGAAGTTCGTTGGCTGAGCTTGATCGCGTTACTGGCCTGCGTTTTTGCAACTCCAACCTGGGCCGACTCCCCCTGTACCGAACGTAAAAAAACCTGGTTGCTACCCGGCAAAATCGAATGCAGCCACAAATCCACCTGGATCGCCTCGGGTGCGATAGGTTCACGCAAGGTGATCTACCAAACGCCAGCGGGTACACCGCCGGCGGGTGGCTGGCCAGTGGCCCTGATCTACCAGGGCTCGTTCTTCGCCCTGGACGACTTCGTCTATTACAGCAGCGAATGGCTGGGCAAACTGTATAACGAAGGCAAGACCATCAAGACCTTACTGGACAACGGCTATGCCGTGATCGCGCCCAGTGCACCGGCCGATCTGTTCTGGCAAACCAACATCCCCGGCTTATCGGGCAGCCTGTACGAGACCAGCACGGACTTCAGCTTTCTGACCAACGTGTTCAAAGCCATCGACAACGGGCATTTCGGCCCGCTCAACGGCAAGCGCAAGTACGCCACCGGCATTTCCAGCGGCGGCTACAACACCAGCCGCATGGCCGTGTCCTTCCCGGGCCAGTTCAAGGCGCTGGTGGTGCACTCGGGCTCCTATGCCACCTGCGCAGGCCCACTGTGCTCGGTGCCATCGACCCTGCCGGCCAACCATCCGCCAACCTATTTCATCCACGGCTACATCGACCTGGTCGTGCCGTGGTGGACCATGGACATGTATTACGACCGCCTGCTCCAGCAAG
The DNA here is from genome assembly GCF_946885885.1 of uncultured Pseudomonas sp. The sequence continues at coordinate 9,189 of NZ_CAMPHN010000062.1, read as the reverse complement.
GTATCGAGACCGGTCGTTATACCGAGTCCCTGGGTAACCATGAATGGTTCGACGCCTCGCCGGGCAAGGTACTCGCCTGGTTCAAAGCCCACCCATAAAGGGACGGGCAGGCAGCCTTGGCTGCCTGCCCGCGACCGCCGACAGCGACGACTGGGCCTTGTGCCCAGTCGTCCGTTGGTGGCTTGAGTGACTGGTTCAACGAGCCGATATCCGCAGCAACATTCATCAAACGGTCGTCGTCTCGTAAAAGCGCAACAATCCCAGGATTTCCACTAGTCCGACGAGCCTCAGGGAGGCCGTATGACCCACCGTTTGTACGCCTGGCTGTTTTGCCTATTGGCCATAGCCCTTCACCCCGGCGTATCCGCCGCTACCCCCGAGCAGCAGGCCGCCCTGCATCAAATCCGCTTGAGCATCATCGGTTCGCTCGGCGACTTCTATTTGCTCTATGGCGTAACCGTCGACCCGGCCCATGGCGCCTCTATAGAGAAGCGCATCGCCCTGGTCGATCAGCAACTCGGCCGACTCGAAGCAACCGGTGGCGCCCTGCTGTCGACGCTCGAGCAGTTGCAACCGCACTGGCGGGCCTACCGTGCGCTATTGAGCGAAGCGGCAATACAACTGCAACGCAAACAGGACCCGGAAGGCGGCGCCATCGCCGAACTGATCAGGCTCAATCGCCACCTTATTAACCTGTGCGACGAATTGAGCGCAGGGCTCGATCGCGACCAGGCGCATGATAGCCGCGCACTTGAAGTGCGCTTGCAAACCCTCACCACCGACTACATCGCGCACAGCGTCGGCGCCAATTCCCTGGGGGGCGATGCCCCCGCGGTCGACGAGCAGAGCAAAGCGTTCGCCGCCGGCCTGCAGCAGCTACGCCAACAGCCCGGGCAATCGGCCGAGCGCCAATTGCTGCTGCGTGACATCGAAAAGACATGGCGCTATATCGAACCCTCGCTGCTCAACTACCGAGAGAACAGCGTGCCCACATTGGTCAATCGCTACAGCGCGCGAATCACCGCAGCGCTCGGCCAGCTGGCCGCTGAGCCCCAAGCGTCGGCGCCTTAACGGAGCAGCCCGGCTGACCAAGGCTCTCAAATACGAGGCAATAACCGACCATAGCGAACGATGACAAGGCACGGCATGATGGCGGCCCCACGTATCCACGGAAGACTGACGATGTTCGTGCTGACCGACTCCCCCGACCGCGCCTTTATCGAGCACTTGCAAGGTTGTCTGGAGCGACAGGGCATCGAATGCCTGATCAACGATCTGGGCCGCACCGCGGATGGCCAACCCTACTTCGCCATCGAACTACCACGGTACAAGCAGATGGCCGCAGCCCGGGCTCTGCTGTACCGCAGCCGGAGCTTCCCCCACAGCATTCATCCGCAGCATTTCGATGCTTTCATGCAAGTGCGTGAACAGCCGCAGCAACAACTTCTAGCTTGGCTGACCTCGCCTTGGGCCTTGCGCTTCAGCGCACTCTGCCTGGCGATCGTACTCGTCGGGTTGGCGGTGGAAGCGCTATCGCGCTGAGCGGCGGCTGGCCGGCTATCGCCCGGTGAGCCAAAGCATCGCCCCGAGGTCGGGCCTCCCACCGGTGCGTAGGTCGTTCCCACTTGCGTAGTCCGTAGGGTGGACATGGCGAAGCCTTGTCCACCGCTGGCGGCCCAATGGCGTAGGCCTTGTGCAAGAAACATAGGATCTACAAGCGGCAGTCGCTAAAACCTTGGCTCAATGCGGCGACATCCTGCGCCTCGGCGAAGATCAGCTCCAGGCGCGAATCCTTGCGCCATTCGCTGTTTTGCCAATGCAACGCCTGCCCGTTCAACGCATTGGCCGAGAGCCAGCCGGCGTTGGTATTGAGCACCAGCTTGGCGCGGCGCCAGGGCAGCGCGCTCAACCAATATTGAATCCGCATCAGCTCGAAGTGCTGGCTCGGGTGCCAGCGCCAGCCGATGCTCCAGCCCTCGGGCTGATCCTGCACTTGGCAGATCGGCTGATCCGGGCTGTGCCAGATTTGCGGCAGAGCGGCCACAGCGTCGGGCAGCTCGTCCGCTGCGCCGCCCGCCTCGGCCCTGGCGGCAAAACCGGGTAGCTGCGCCAATGGCAGACCGCCCTGGCTGGTCCATAACAACGGACGCGCCGGCAACTGCGCCTGAATCCGCGCCTTTGTCATATCGTCCAGGGTTTCCGCTTTGTTCAGTAGCAACAAGCCGGCGCTGCCCAGGGCCGACCGCTGGCTATCGGGCAAGGGTTCGCCGGCGGCCAGCGCCATGGCATCCAGCACCAACAGCGGCACCTGCACGGCCAAGACCCCGGCCCAGGGCGGCTCGCGTAATTGCTCCAGCAACTGCAACGGATGCCCCAGGCCCGAAGGTTCGATCAACAAGCGGTGCGGTTTGGCCTTGCGCAGCAGGCGGCTCAGGCCAACTTGAAAAGGCACGCCGTTAACGCAACACAGGCAGCCGCCCGCCACTTCACCCATGGCGATGCCATCGTCATCGTTGCTGAGCAGGGCCGCGTCCAGGCCGATCAGGCCGAACTCGTTGATCAGCACTGCCCAGCGCTCATCGGCCGGCCGTTGCGCCAACAACTGGCGGATCAAACTGGTCTTGCCCGCGCCCAAAGGGCCGGCGATCAAATGGGTGGGGATATTTTTCAGCATGGGCCTGGGGTGCGGTTGTGTGGTGGGGGCAGAAGCGATTTGCCGGTAGCGTCGCATACTAATGCAGTGAGTTCCCGTAGGAGCGGCCTTGGCCGCGATCGCTTCGCGGCCAAGGCCGCTCCTACGGGGTTGAACGCGCCAGGCGGCGTGTTAGAGTCGCCGGCATATTCAGCCGGGGGTCTATTCGATGCGTGTTTTTCTGCTGCTGAGCCTGTGCCTCGCCTCTGGTCTGGCCTGGGGCGAGGCCTGTGTGGTGCATAGCCAGGCCGAGCGGCTGGACGTCAAAGTCTGCCAGCAAAACCGCAGCATTCCGCCGAATCTGTTTCGCAGCGGCTTCTGCCAACCGCAGCTAAAGGGGCAAAAGGTCGCGGTGGAGTTCGTCGAGCAATGTCCCGTGGGTGCCTTCGGCGTCTGCCGCAACGCCACTGTCGCAGGCATGCCCTACAAGCAGGATGTGCATTATTACGGCGTCGCCACCGATGCGGCTTATCTCAAGCCCTTCTGCGAGCAGCAGAGCAAGGGCGTATGGATGGCGCGCTAACCACAGAGCGCGCCCTACACGGGCCGCACGCCCGGCGTTACGCCAGCCAATCCAGAGTCAGCAACAGCCGCCGCTCGCCTTCCGGCGGCTGCGGCGAACGGTGAATCAACCCGCCGCCTTCGTTACCCACCCATTTCTCGCCCTTGGCCAACAGCACGTCGCCGGCCGCGGCGCGCTCGATCAGCGCTTCATCCTGCGGTTCGGCAGCCGGGTCGCCGAGGCTATGACGCGCCATAGCCCCTTCGCCCAACCATTGGCTGCCGACCCCGGCATAGCTGGTGATCAGCCGCAACGGCACATGATCGACATGAAAACGTGGGCACATGGCCTTGTCCAGGGCGCGCAGGCGCAGGCCGATGCGCCGGGCATCGACCAGGCAGGCAAAGGCGCCGACCAACCAGCCGACATCGGCGACGAAGGCCGCGTGGCCGGGCAGATCGCGATAATGGGCGAGCAGTTCGCCGAGCTCGGGTTCGGCATCGGCGCTCGGCAACTCCAGGGTCAAGGTCTGCGCCAGAGGTTCGCCCAAGGCCAATAACAGGGTGGCGAAGTCGGCGATCTGCGCCGGCAACTGCCGCTGCCAGAGCGCCAGGTTGACGTGATCCTGAAGCACCTCGCAGAACACCTCGACGCGCTCGCTGGCCACCTGGGTCAGCGGCTGGCGGGCGGGCATGCCCGCCTCCCTCATCCGGCGCTGCGCGCCACCTTCTCCCGGAGGGAGAAGGGCATAAGGATGGCGTCGCTGCGCGGCTTTCATGTTGATAGGCGCAAGCATCAGGCGGCTTCCTCGACCCAGGGGCCGAACGGATCGGGCAAGGCCCGCCAGGCGTCGACGCCCTGAGCCAGTTCCACATCGTCGAGCAGGCAGGCATCCAGCTCGGCGCGCAGCCGGGCGAAGTCGATGTTCTGGCCGATAAACACCAGCTCCTGGCGGCAGTCGCCGCTGAGCGGGTCCCAGTTTTTCATGATCGCCTGCAGGCCTTCGTCGTCCGTCGGCCATTGATTCTTAGGTACGAAACGCCACCAGCGCCCGGCAAAACCATGGCGCATCAGGCCGCCGGCCTGGGACCAGCTGCCCGCTTCCTGGTATTTGCTGGCCAGCCAGAAGAAGCCCTTGGAGCGCAGCAGGCGGCCATTGCTCCATTCGCGGTTGATGAAGTTGAAGAAACGCTCGGGATGGAACGGCCGCCGCGCACGATAAGCGGTGGAGGCGATGCCGTACTCCTCGGTTTCCGGCACGTGCTCGCCGCGCAATTCCTTAAGCCATCCAGGAGCTTCTGCTGCACGCTCGAAGTCGAAACGGCCGGTGTTGAGGATTTTGTTCAGCGGTACCGCGCCCATGGCCATCGGCAGAATTTCGGCGTGGGTGTTGAGCCCACGCAGGATGGCGATCAGTTCTTCGCGCTCATGGCTGCCGATCAGGTCGATCTTGCTGACCAGCAGCACATCGGCGAATTCGACCTGCTCGATCAGCAGGTCGGTGATCGAGCGCTCGTCCTCTTCGCCAAGGGTTTCGCCACGACTGGCGAGGCTTTCGGCCTCGTGGAAATCGCGCAGAAAGTTGACCCCGTCGACCACCGTGACCAGGGTATCGAGGCGCGCCAGATCGGCCAGGCTCTGCCCCTGCTCATCGCGGAAGGTGAAGGTTTCGGCCACCGGCAAGGGCTCGGAGATGCCGGTGGACTCGATCAATAAATAGTCGAAACGCCCGTCGCGGGCCAGGCGGCCAACCTCTTCGAGCAGATCCTCACGCAGGGTGCAGCAGATGCAACCGTTGCTCATTTCCACCAGTTTCTCTTCGGCGCGATTGAGGCTGACGTCGCGCTGCACCTCGCTGCCGTCGATGTTGATTTCGCTCATATCGTTGACGATCACCGCGACCTTCAGGCCGTCGCGGTTCTTCAGCACATGGTTGAGCAAGGTACTTTTACCGGCGCCGAGAAAGCCGGAAAGCACGGTTACGGGAAGGCGATTGTTCATGGTTTCAGGCTCCATCGGTGTGACGCATATGTTTTTCGCGTTGTTCCTGGCGTTCTTTGGCTTCGATGCACAGGCTCGCAGTGGGCCGCAGCAGCAGGCGCTTGAGGCCAATGGCCTCGCCGGTTTCCCGGCACCAGCCGTATTCGCCGCGGGCCAGGCGGTCGAGCGCTTCGTCTATCTTGTCGAGCAGTTTCTTTTCCCGCTCCAGCAGGCGCAGCTGCCACTGCCGCTGTTCTTCGGCGCTGCCGATATCGGCCGGGTCGCTGCTGGTATCGCGCTCACGCAGGCCCTCGAACTCCTCGGCGATGCGCAGTTGCAACGTGTGGCGCTCGTGCAGCAACAGCTCGCGGAAGAAGGCTTGCTGAGCGTCGTTCATATAGGCGTCGTCCGGCTGCGCGAGCAGCTCGGCTTCGGTAAGCGTGGGCAGGGTCATGGTTCGAATTCGCTGGCGTGACGATTTAATTGTTATAACATAACATTTATCGCCACTGTCTACTGCTGGATTTCCGATGAATGCCTTGACCCTGCCGGACATCGCCGCACAAACCGCCCACCACGAGCAAAGCCTGGACTGGGTCGGCATGACCGACATCGCCTTGCCCCTGTTGCTGGCCGAACAACGCATCGATGCCCGCGCCGATGCCGGGGTCAGCCTGGATGACTCCAGTGCGCGGGGCATTCATATGTCGCGTCTGTATTTGGCGCTACAGGCCTTGGCGCAAGACAGACTCAGCCCGCTGTTGTTGCAGGCCGTGCTGGAACAGTTCCTCGACAGCCACGCGCGGCTGTCCAACAACGCCTATCTCAGCCTGCGTGGCGCAACCTTATTGAGCCGTCCGGCGCTGGTCAGCGCGCTTTCCGGCTGGAAGTCCTACCCGTTCGAGATCCGCACGCGCCTGGATGCTTCGGGCTTTCATCTGGAGCTGCAAGTCGAGGTCGTCTACTCCTCGACCTGCCCTTGCTCCGCCGCCCTGGCGCGTCAGCTGATCCAGCAGCGCTTTATCGACGACTTCGCCAACCAGGCCCTCGACCATCAACAGGTGCTGGCCTGGCTCGGCTCGCCCCAGGGCATTGTCGCCACGCCCCATAGCCAACGCAGCACCGCCACCCTGCAGGTACGCTTGCAACCGCAGGCCAGCGAGCTGCCGCTGATCGAGCTGATCGACCGTGCCGAACAGGCCCTGGGTACCGCCGTGCAGACTGCGGTCAAGCGCGCCGACGAACAAGCCTTCGCCCTGGCCAACGGGCAGAACCTGATGTTCTGCGAAGACGCCGCGCGCCGCCTGCACGGTGCACTGTTGAATTTGCCCGAACTGAGCGGTTTCAGCCTGCGCGTGGTGCATGCGGAAAGCCTGCACGCCCATGACGCGGTGGCCGCCAGCAGTTGGAATTGGGGGCGCAAATGATCCGCTGCCAGCAATTGCAATGGGGCACGAACGCCCGGCCACTGACTCCGCCCCTGGATCTGCACTTGTCCGCCGGTAGCCTGAGCGCGGTGATCGGCAGCAACGGTTGCGGCAAAAGCAGCCTGTTGAAAGTGATCGCCGGTTTGCAGCGCCCCTTGCGCGGCAGCGTGCAACTGGGCACAACGCGCCTCGGCGGCGTGGCCTACCTGGTGCAGCAGCAGGCGCTGGATCGGCAGTTTCCGATCGACCTGCACAGACTGGTCAGCGCCGGCTTCTGGCGCAGCCCACTGAGCCGGCGCGAACGGCAGACGCGCTTGCAGCGAGTGCTCGACGATTGGCGTCTGCTCGAGCTGCAACGACAACCGCTGCAAGCGCTCTCCGGCGGCGAACTGCAACGTGCCCTATTGGCTCGCCTGAGCCTGACCGACGCCCAGGTGCTGTTGCTCGACGAACCCGAGGCGGCACTGGACGAACAGGGCCAGGAATTGCTTTGGCAGCATATCCAGCGCTGGCAGACAGAAGGCCGCACGCAGCTGTTGGTCAGCCATAACCTCGCCAGCCTGGGCCAGCGCCTGGACGACGCCCTGCTGGTAGCGCCCAGCGGCTGCATCTTCGCGCCTATTCAGCAGTTGCTGGCACAGCGCGCGCCATTGGATCGTCTGCCGCAGAGCTGCCTGCCTTTGGAGCGGGTGGCCTGAGCATGGAGCTGCTCTGGGCGCCCTTCGTCGAGTTCGCCTTTATGCGTCGCGCCTTGCTCGGGGGCGTGGTGCTGGCGTTGAGCGCGGCGCCCCTGGGGGTGTTTCTGATTCTGCGTCGCCTGAGCCTGATCGGCGACGCCATCGCCCACGGCATCCTGCCGGGTGCGGCCGTGGGTTTCTGGCTGTTCGGTCTGAGCCTACCGGCGCTGACCGTCGGCGGCCTGATCGCCGGGCTCGGCATGGCCGGCCTGGCCGCCTGGGTCACCCGCCGCACCGGCCTGCGCGAAGACGCCAGCATGGCGGCCATCTACCCGATTTCCCTGGCCAGCGGCGTGCTATTGCTGAGCCTGGCCGGGCGTAAGCTGGATCTGCTGCATCTGCTATTCGGCTCGGTCTTGGCGGTGGACCAAAGCACGCTCAACGGCATGCTGATGGTATCGCTCGGCAGCCTGCTGGGTTTGGCACTGATCTATCGCTGGTTGCTGCTCGACAGCCTCGACCCGCTGTTTCTCGGCAGCGTCAGCCGCTTCGGGCCCATCGCCTACGGGCTGTTCCTGACCCTGGTGGTACTCAACCTGGTGATCGGTTTCCAAGCCATAGGCGCGCTGATGGTGGTCGGCCTGATGATGTTGCCGGCCGCCGCCGCGCGCTTCTGGAGTTGCCATCTACCCCGCCTGCTGCTGATCGCCGCGCTCACCGGCGCGCTCTGCGTCTGGCTCGGTCTGCTGCTGTCCTATTACGCCAACCTGCCCAGCGGGCCCTGCATCGTCCTGCTGGCCGGGGCGGCCTACGCCGTCTCGGTGTTGCTCGGCCCGGTCAACGGTCTATTGCGCGCCCAACCTTTACCTGCACTCTGAGGAAACACCCATGCGCACTTTGGTCGCCCTGTTCACCCTGCTCGCCTCGCTATCGCTGTCAGCGGCGGAGAAGCTTCAGGTCATTACCAGCTTCAGTATTTTGGCCGACATTACCCAACAAATCGGCGGCGATCACATAGAACTGCGCAACCTGGTCGGCGCCGATGCCGACGCCCATGTCTATGCGCCGAGCCCCGAAGATGCCAAAGCCGTGCAGGGCGCCGACCTGATCATCGCCAACGGCCTGGGCTTCGAGCCCTGGCTGGATCGGCTGATCGCCAGCAGCGATGCCGCCGGCACCCGCATCGACGCCAGCAGCGGGGTCCTGCCGCTGATGCTCGATGAAGACGGCGAAAAGGTCCCCGACCCGCATGCCTGGCAGAATCTGGCCAATGCCGAGATTTACGTACGCAACATCGCCAAGGCGCTGAGCCAAATCGATCCGACCAATGCAGCGCTTTACGCCTACCGCAGCGAGGCCTACATCAGCCAGATCCGCGCCCTGCTGAGTGAAGCCCGCGCCGGCCTGGGCCAGTTGCCGCAGGCCCAACGCACTATCATCACCAGCCACGACGCCTTCGGTTACCTGGGCCAAGCCTACGGCCTGAACTTCATCGCGCCCCAAGGACTGTCCACCGAAGACGAGCCCTCGGCCGCAGAAGTGGCTGCACTGATCCGGCAGATCCGCGCCGACGGCGTGCGCGCGGTGTTCGTCGAAAATATCCGCGACCCGCGGCTGATCCAGCAGATCGCCGCGGAAGGCGGCGCCAAGGTCGGCGGCACCCTCTACTCGGACGCCCTGGCCAGCGAAGGCCCGGCCAGCAGCTACCTGGGCATGTTCAAGCACAACCTCGATACCCTGCTGGCTGCGCTGAAACCATAAGCCGAAGCGGCAGGCTGACGGCGGAAATGGCTGTAAGCCAGCATCCATAGGGGTTTCACGTGGAACCGCGAGTCTAGATGGCCGTCCTTGGCCTCCAAGAAACGCGGGGGTTATCTACACGCGGCCGCGCTTACCAACCACCGCCGCCAC
>NZ_CAMPHN010000061.1 GCF_946885885.1 uncultured Pseudomonas sp. | reverse complement strand
TCCTCGGGGATGAGACCGGCTTCTGCCAGGCGTACAAGAACAACCAGTACGCGCCTGATTTACGCTAAGCGGGCTTCGTGAGAGGACGTCCTGCGGCCGGCCGCTAGCAAGGTCGCCGCAGCTCGGCTGCATGACACACACCGATATCCGCCAGGCTGGCGGATATCGGTGCTAATCGACGCACCGACGCAGCACATTCCGCGGGTCGATCACAGTCGAAGGATTCAACCCGAACATCTCGACGAACGCGTGGTGAAGGTGGGCGACATCGTACAGGCCGGCCTCGTGTGCGACATCCGTCAGCGAACGACCCCGTGCCCATTGCGTGATCGCGCGGCGCACGGCCATCTCACGGCTGAAACGCCTGATCGTGCTGCCGGTTTCTTCCTTGAACAGATGCCGCAGACGTGACGGCGAGAGATGCAACTGCGCCGCCAGAGCATCCAGCGTCACGCTGTTCAACGGCAGCTGGTCGATCAATTCGATGGCTTTGACAATGCGAGGATTGAGCGGGCGCCCTGCCCGTGGCGACGGTGCAATCGCGTTGGCGGTATCGATGAAAAGATCGCGCACCTCGGCAGGGCTCGCCGTCCCGGCGAAAGCGCGTGATAGACGCGGTAGCAGATGGGCGAAATGCTTCAGGCTCGGCGTAATCACCGCCTGGCCATTCATGGCGCTGTCCAACGCAGAAAATTCCGGCGCCTGGATCGGCACATCGAAGATCGCAAGATGACTGTCGTGGGCGATCAGCCGCCGACGCAGGACCTTTGGCGCGATCAGCGCGACCCATGAATGAATCACGATGTCGTCGCCTATCTCCAGCTGGAAAGGTTCCTTGCCGGCTATCAGCAGCGTGGCGGACAGCCGCCGGTAGGGATTCTGCGACCGGTCCAGTACGAAGCTCGGTGCCAGTAACAGAAAACGCTGCGTTCAGTGATAGAGGGTTAGCTGCATCGATGATGATCCAGGTGCTGGTCGAAAAACCATGCTCGAACCTCCTCGTATTCTGGCGCCGTAACCCTTCAGGGCTCGCCACCCCGCTCTATTGGATTATCCCCATACCCAATCCTAGGATCCGTAGAAAAAATCGTCGAGCGAATGCCAGGCAAAAACAGGCGAAAAAACGCAATGTACCCGCTGCAACTGGGCATTTGGATGGGGCGCCAAGCCCGGGCTCGCGATCGAGCCTGTTTTTACACAGCATCACCGAAGCGCAGCAGAGCTCCTTACTTGCGCTTCATTGACATGAAGAACTCGTCGTTCGTCTTGGTCGCTTTCAGCTTGTCGATAAGGAACTCGATGGCGGCGATTTCGTCCATCGGGTGCAGCAGCTTGCGCAGGATCCACATGCGCTGCAGCTCGTCTTCGGCGGTCAGCAACTCTTCGCGGCGGGTGCCGGAGCGGTTGATGTTGATCGCGGGGAACACGCGCTTCTCGGCGATACGACGGTCCAGAGGCAGCTCCATGTTGCCAGTGCCCTTGAATTCTTCGTAGATCACTTCGTCCATCTTAGAGCCGGTTTCCACCAGTGCGGTGGCGATGATGGTCAGCGAACCGCCTTCCTCGATGTTGCGCGCGGCACCGAAGAAGCGCTTCGGCTTCTCCAGGGCATGGGCGTCGACGCCACCGGTGAGGACCTTGCCGGAGCTCGGGATCACGGTGTTGTAGGCACGTGCCAGACGGGTAATGGAATCGAGCAGGATGACCACGTCCTTCTTGTGCTCGACCAGGCGCTTGGCCTTCTCAATCACCATTTCGGCGACTTGCACGTGGCGGGTCGGCGGCTCGTCGAAGGTGGAGGCGACCACTTCGCCGCGCACGGTGCGCTGCATTTCGGTCACTTCTTCCGGGCGCTCATCGATCAGCAGGACGATCAGATGCACTTCTGGATTGTTGCGCGTGATATTCGCCGCGATGTTCTGCAGCATGATGGTCTTGCCGGCTTTCGGCGGCGCCACGATCAGGCCGCGCTGGCCTTTGCCGATCGGCGCGCAGAGGTCGATGATGCGGCCGGTGATGTCCTCGGTGGAGCCGTTACCGGCTTCCATGACCAGGCGCTTGTTGGGGAACAGCGGCGTCAGGTTTTCGAAGAGGATCTTGTTCTTCGCGTTTTCCGGGCGATCGTAGTTGATCGTATCGACCTTGAGCAGCGCGAAGTAACGCTCGCCCTCTTTCGGCGGGCGGATTTTACCGACGATGGTATCGCCGGTACGCAGGTTGAAGCGGCGGATCTGGCTCGGCGAGACATAGATGTCATCGGGGCCAGCGAGGTACGAGGCATCCGCGGAGCGGAGAAAGCCGAAACCGTCCTGGAGAATCTCCAGCACGCCATCACCGGAGATTTCCTCACCGCTTTTAGCGTGTTTTTTCAACAGCGAGAAAATCACGTCCTGCTTGCGCGAACGGGCCATGTTTTCCAGGCCCATCTGTTCGGCGAGTTCCAGCAGTTCGGTGATCGGCTTTTGCTTGAGTTCGGTCAGATTCATAGGAATGACGTAATCATGAAGGAGGGGAAATAAGCTGTTCAGCTCGGGAGGCCGCGCCGCTAAGAGGCGAATGGATCGCCAGCTTGTGTATCGAGAATATTCGAAGGGAATGCGTCGACGACGGCATGCAGGGGGCGGCATAGGAAATGCAGCGAAGCCGAATGTAACACCGGTTTTATCGGCGCGTCCAGCACCCGGACAGAAAAAACCCCGCAATTAGCGGGGCTTATGATCTGCGCGACAGCTTAGATATTGCTGTCGAGGAAGGCCGCCAGTTGCGACTTCGACAGAGCGCCGACCTTGGTCGCTTCGACGTTGCCGTTCTTGAACAGCATCAAGGTCGGGATACCGCGCACGCCGTACTTCGGCGGGGTTTCCTGATTCTCGTCGATGTTCAACTTGCACACCTTGAGCTTGCCTTGGTAGGTCTGGGCGATTTCGTCCAGCACCGGGGCGATCATCTTGCACGGACCGCACCACTCGGCCCAGTAATCGACCAGCACCGGACCTTCTGCCTGGATGACATCTTGGTCGAAGCTGGCATCGCTGACATTGGTAATGAATTCGCTCATGGAAATTCTCCGTGTTCGGAAGCAAAAGATGGCCGACATCATAGCCCGCCTTCTTTGACACAGGAAGGCTCGTGCAATTGCGCTTATCTATCGGCATCGCCAAATTCGTCCATCAGCTAATCGCCTAACACCACGAAAGCGATAGCGGTACGCGAGGCCGCGGCGCGAATATGCTGCTGGCCTTCTGCGCCGGCCGGGCGCCTTGAGAGCGGTGCGACTGCCAGGTTTCCATGGCCCGCTCCGGGCGGATGAACGGCAGTTTCCGGTACTTCAGCAAAATGCCTTCGACGGCATGCGACATCAGTATGCGTTGGCGTACCCGGCCTATCGTGGCACGATGACGCGGTTCCGCATCGAGATGTCTACGCTATGCCGCATACCCCTGCTGAGTCTTTCCCCTTGATTGCAGCCATCGATCTGGGCTCCAACAGCTTTCATATGGTGCTGGCCAAGGCCGATCATGGCGAGTTGCGCATCCTCGAACGCCTCGGCGACAAGGTGCAATTGGCTGCCGGTATCGACGAGCAACGCCTGCTCAGCGAGGAGGCCATGCAACGCGGGCTGGATTGCCTGCGACGCTTCGCTCAATTGACCGCCAGCCTGCCGGAAGGTGCGGTACGTGTGGTCGGCACCAACGCGCTACGCGAGGCGCATAACCGTGGCGAGTTCATCCGCCGCGCCGAAGAGGTGCTCGGGCATCCGGTGGAGGTCATTTCCGGGCGCGAGGAGGCGCGGCTGATCTATCTCGGCGTCTCGCATAGCATCGCCGATACCCCCGGTAAACGCCTGGTCACCGATATCGGCGGCGGCAGCACCGAATTCATCATCGGCCAACGCTTCGAGCCCTTGCTGCGCGAGAGCTTGCAAATGGGCTGCGTGAGCTACACCCAGCGCTTCTTCAAGGACGGCAAAATCACGCCAGCGCGCTATGCCCAAGCCTATACCGCCGCGCGCCTGGAGATCATGGGCATCGAGCACGCGCTGCGCCGCCTCGGCTGGGAAGACGTGGTCGGCGCCTCCGGTACGATCAAGGCGATCGGTCTGGCGATTCAATCCGCCGGGCTGGGTAACGGCGAGGTCAATGTACAGGGCCTGGCCTGGTTGAAACGCAAGATTTTCAAACTCGGCGAGGTGGATAAAATCGACCTCGACGGCATCAAGCCCGATCGCCGCGGGATTTTTCCGGCCGGCCTGGCGATCCTCGAAGCGATCTTCGACGCCTGCGAGATCCAACGCATGAGTCATTCCGAGGGTGCGCTACGCGAGGGCGTGCTCTACGACCTGCTCGGCCGCCATCATCACGAGGACGTGCGCGAACGCACCCTCAGCGCACTGATGGAACGCTACCACGTCGATCTGGATCAGGCCGCCCGCGTCGAGGCCAAGGCCCTGGAGGCCCTGGAACAGGTCGCCGATGCCTGGCAACTGGACGACGAATGGCACCGCGACCTGTTGCTGTGGGCCGCGCGGGTACATGAACTGGGCCTGGACATCGCCCACTACCAGTACCACAAGCACGGCGCCTATCTGGTCGAACATTCCGACCTGGCCGGCTTCTCGCGCCAGGATCAGCACATGCTCGCCCTGCTGGTACGCGGCCACCGGCGCAATATCCCCAAGGACAAATTCGCCGATTTCGGCGAGGAAGGGCTCAAGCTGATCCGCCTGTGCGTACTGCTGCGCTTCGCCATCCTGTTCCATCACATTCGCGGCACCCAGGAGATGCCAAGGGTGCGCCTCGAAGCCAGCGAGCAGAGCCTGGAAATCGTCTTCCCCGAAGGTTGGCTGGAGGCCAACCCGCTGACCCAAGCGGATTTCACTCAGGAAGCGGGCTGGCTCAAGCGCATCGGCGTCGAACTCAGCGTGCGCTGACCAGGGGCACCGTAAGCTTGTCCAGCAAACCGGCCTGCGCGCTGCGCGCGTTCTGGTTACCGGTCGGACTGCTGCGCAGATAGCGGCCGTCCGGCTGCAGCACCCAGCTCTGGGTGTTGTCGGTGAGGTAGCTTTCCAACTCTTTCTTCACCCGCATGATCAGCTTCTTGCCTTCCACCGGGAAGCAAGTCTCGACGCGCTTATCCAGGTTCCGTTCCATCCAGTCGGCGCTGGACAGGTAGATCTTTTCCTCGCCCTCGTTGAGGAAATAGAACACCCGGGTATGCTCGAGGAAACGACCGATGATCGAGCGCACCTGAATATTGTGCGAGACCCCGGCGATACCAGGACGCAGGCAGCACATGCCGCGCACCACCAGATCGATTTTCACCCCGGTCTGGCTGGCCTTGTACAACGCGCGGATGATCTTCGGGTCGGTCAGGGAGTTGAACTTGGCGATGATGTGCGCCGGCTTGCCCTCGGCGGCCAGGTTGGTCTCGCGGGTAATCATATCGAGCAGGGTTTTCTTCAGCGTGAAGGGCGCGTGCAGCAGCTTCTTCATGCGCAGCGTCTTACCCATGCCGATCAACTGGCTGAACATTTTCGCCACGTCCTCGCACAGCGCCACGTCGGCGGTGAGCAGGCTGTAGTCGGTGTACAGGCGGGCGTTGCCGGCGTGGTAATTGCCGGTGCCGAGGTGCGCATAGCGCACGATCTCGCCGTTCTCGCGGCGCAGAATCAGCATCATCTTGGCGTGGGTCTTGAAGCCGACCACGCCGTAGATCACCACCGCGCCAGCGGCCTGCAGGCGGCTGGCCAGTTGCAGGTTGGATTCCTCGTCGAAACGCGCGCGCAGTTCGATCACCGCGGTCACTTCCTTGCCGTTGCGCGCAGCCTCGACCAGCGCGTCGACGATTTCCGAGTTGGCCCCGCTGCGGTACAGCGTCTGCTTGATCGCCAGCACGTGCGGGTCCTTGGCGGCCTGGCGCAGCAGGTCGACGACCGGGGTGAACGACTCGAACGGGTGCAGCAGCAGGATGTCCTGCTTGCTGACCACGCTGAAGATGTTCTCGCTGTTTTGCAGCAGCTTGGGGATCACCGGAGTGAAAGGCGCGTACTGCAACTCCGGGTGGCTGGCCAGCCCGGTGATGCTGAACAGCCGGGTCAGGTTGACCGGCCCGTTGACCCGGTACAGCTCGCTCTCGCTCAGGCTGAACTGCTTGAGCAGATAGTCGAGCAAGGGCCGCGGGCAGGTATCGACCACTTCCAGGCGCACGGCATCGCCATAGCGCCGCGAAAACAGCTCGCCGCGCAACGCGCGGGCCAGGTCTTCGACATCCTCGGTGTCCACCGAGAGGTCGGCGTTGCGGGTCAGGCGGAACTGGTAGCAGCCCTTGACCTTCATGCCCTGGAACAGGTCATCGGCATGGGCGTGGATCATCGAGGACAAGAACACGTAATTGTCGCCGGGGCCGCCGACCTCCTCGGGCACCCTGATGATCCGCGGCAGCAGACGCGGCGCCGGGATGATCGCCAGACCCGAGTCGCGGCCGAAGGCGTCGATGCCCTCCAGCTCGACGATGAAGTTCAGGCTCTTGTTCACCAGCAACGGGAACGGGTGGGTCGGGTCGAGGCCGATGGGCGTGATGATCGGCGCGATCTCGTCACGGAAGTAACGGCGCACCCAGGCTTTCAGCTTGGTGTTCCAGAAACGCCGACGGATGAAATTGACATGGTGTTTGGCCAACGCCGGAAACAGGATGTCGTTGAGGATCGCGTATTGGCGCTCGACCTGTTCATGCACCAATTCGGCGATACGCGCCAACGCCTGATGCGGCTGCAAGCCGTCGGCACCGGCCTGTTCGCGGGCGAAGTTGATCTGTTTCTTCAGGCCGGCGACGCGGATCTCGAAGAACTCGTCGAGGTTGCTGGAAAAAATCAGCAGGAATTTCAAGCGTTCGAGCAGCGGGTAGGATTCGTCCAACGCCTGCTCGAGCACCCGGATATTGAATTGCAGCTGCGACAGCTCGCGGTGGATATACAGGCTGCTGTCGTCCAGGCTCGGCACCACCATGGGCGGTGCCGGCGTAACCGCGGGCGCCTCCTGCACTTCGGGCGCCGGGCTGTCCACCGTGGCCAGGTCTTCGGCTATCGGTTGTGCATCCTGCAATTCGCTACTACTGGGTCCTTCGGTGTTCATGTGTTTTTCAGTCCCGGGGGCTAGCGCCCCTGCTTCAACAGTTCTGCCGCACGCACGGCGAAATAAGTCAGGATGCCGTCGGCACCCGCGCGCTTGAACGCGGTCAGCGATTCGAGGATCACCGCCTCGCCCAGCCAACCATTCTGAATGGCCGCCATGTGCATGGCGTACTCGCCGCTGACCTGATAGACAAAGGTCGGCACGCGAAATTCTTGTTTGACCCGCCAGAGAATATCCAGGTACGGCATCCCCGGCTTGACCATCACCATGTCGGCGCCCTCGGCCAGGTCGGCCGCGACTTCGTGCAGCGCCTCGTCGCCATTGGCAGGGTCCATCTGGTAACTGGCCTTGTTGGCTTTACCCAGATTAGCAGCCGAACCCACCGCATCGCGGAACGGACCGTAATAGGCGCTGGCGTACTTGGCCGAGTAGGCCATGATCCGCACATTGCTGTGGTCGGCCAGCTCCAAGGCTTCGCGGATCGCCTGCACGCGGCCGTCCATCATGTCCGAAGGCGCCACCACCTGGGCGCCGGCGGCGGCATGGGACAGCGCCTGCTTGACCAGGGCGTCGACGGTGATGTCGTTCTGCACATAGCCGTGCTCGTCAAGAATCCCGTCCTGACCATGGGTGGTGAAGGGGTCGAGGGCCACGTCGCTGATCACCCCCAATTCCGGGAAGCGCGCACGCAAGGCACGGATCGCGCGCTGGGCGATGCCGTCCGGGTTCCAGGCTTCGCTGCCGTCGAGGGATTTGTTTTCCAGCGGCGTCACCGGAAACAGCGCCAGCGCCGGAATGCCCAGGGCCACCCATTTCTCCGCTTCCTGCAGCAGCAAGTCGATGGACAGGCGCTCGACCCCGGGCATCGAAGCGATCGCCTCGCGGCGGTTGTCGCCATCGAGTACGAATACCGGCAGGATCAAGTCATCGACGCTCAACCGATGTTCGCGCACCAGCCGCCGGGAAAAGTCGTCGCGACGGTTGCGCCGCAGGCGGGTGGCGGGGAACAAACGATTGGCAGGGGTAAAGCTCACGACAGACTCCATGGCCCGCTTCGACGGGCGAGTGTGACAGTTATAGGCGCACATTATGACCGCAGCATGACCAATGACCAAAGTGACAACGCACGACAGCGCCGCGACGGTTTGCCGCTCAGCCCACGCAGAATAACCGGGCGCCCTCTATCGGGATATGGCCAGGCCCGACTTCGGCTTGCCGGTCGAGGCGATGCCCGGGATTCGCCAGCTCGGGACCGAGCAGCCCGGTGGAGAATGAACAAGCGGCCGCCGTTAAGTTTCATAACAGGTACAGGTGGGAAGATTGCATGCAAGGCGCGACCCGAGGCCAGGTGCGAGCGAATCCAGTAGCGGGCATCCATGGCGCGGCGCACCATGGCGATCCGAGTGCTATAACGACAACACTTATGGCGGATTTTTTGCCTTTAAATCAACCAAGAACCCCCTCTAATACGGCTACGGCCGCAGGCGCCCTCAGCAACCAGGAGTCTTTGATGAACAGAAAAGTAGCGGTGATTCTTTCCGGCTGTGGCGTGTACGACGGCGCGGAAATCCATGAAAGCGTGATAACCCTGCTGCGCCTGGACCAGCGCGGCGCCCAGGTGCAGTGCTTCGCACCCGATATGCAACAGCTGCACGTGGTCGATCACTACAGCGGCGACGAGATGAACGCGACGCGCAACGTGCTGGTGGAATCCGCACGCATCGCCCGCGGCGAGATCAAGGACGTCAAGGAATTGCATGTCGACCAGTTCGATGCACTGATCCTGCCAGGCGGCTTCGGGGTGGCCAAGAATCTCTCCGATTTCGCCATCGCCGGCGCCAACTGCAGTGTGCAGCCCGACGTGCTGAGCGCCATCCAGGCCTTTGCCAAAGCCGGCAAACCGGTCGGCATGATGTGCATCGCCCCGGCGCTGGCGGCGAAAATCTTCGGCGCCGGCGTGGCCTGCACCATCGGTAACGACCACGAAACCGCCACCACCCTGAGCCAGATGGGTGCAACGCACCATGAATGCGCAGTCAGCGATATCGTCGAGGATGCTTCACACAAGCTGGTAACCACCCCGGCCTATATGCTGGCCCACTCGATCAGCGAGGCGGCGTCGGGAATCAACAAGCTGGTGGACCGGGTTCTCGAACTCACCCACAGCGCCTGACAGGTCGATCACGCCAATGCGCGCGGCACACCGGCCGCGCCTCTGGTCAAGTCGCCACCGCTCCGGCAGTTTAGCCAGACCCGCTTTCAGGCCTACTGCTTATGACCCGTCCCTCCTTTGAACTCGATGCCGAACTGCGACAAGCGGTCGGGCTGTTCTTCCAGCGCATTCCCTTCAACCAGATGCTCGGCATCGAGCTCGATGAGCTGAGCCTCGAACGGGTCACCATGCACCTGCCGATGAAGCCGGAGCTGATCGGCAACTTCGTCCACGGCATCCTTCACGGCGGGGTGATTTCCTCGTTGCTGGACGTGGCCGGCGGCGCCATGGCGCTGATCGGCGCCTTCGACAAACATCAGCACCTGTCCAGCCAGGAACGCATGGCGCGGCTGTCCAAGCTCGGCACCATCGACCTGCGCGTCGATTACCTGCGCCCGGGCCGCGGGCAACGCTTCACCGCCACGGCGGTGCTGCTGCGTTCGGGCAACAAGGTGGCGGTGGTGCGTAGCGAGTTGCACAGCGACGACGGCACCCTGATCGCCGTCGGCACCGGAACTTATCTCTGCGGCTGAATACAAGCTTGCTTGGTATTGGCCACGGCCGCACCTACACTTCCGACATCGCCCACTTATGGGCAACGGGATGCTCCGTTTCGAGCATCCTCGGTTGGAGTCACGCATGTCCGCGTTAGCATTATTCAACCCACCGGCAAGCGACCAGATGGCGCTGCTCGACTGCAGCCACGACCCGCTACTGGTAGTGCTGGCTTATCTGATCGCCAGCGCTGCCGGCTTTACCGCCCTGAATATGGCCGAACGGGTCAGCGTCAGCCGCGGCCTGGGGCGCGAACTATGGCGCTGGCTAGGTGCCTGGTCATTGGGGGGCGGCATTTGGTCGATGCATTTCGTCGCCATGCTGGCATTCAACGTACCCCTGGCGCTGACCTATGATCTGCCCATTACCCTGCTCTCCCTGCTGATCGCGATCATTGTTTCCTATGTGGTAATGCTGGTAATCGGCCGGCCAGAGTTGCGCCCCTGGCAAACACTCACCGCCGCCATAGTGGCCGGCTGCGGCATCGCCGCCATGCACTACACCGGTATGGCGGCGATCCGCTCGGCCGCCAGCCAGCATTACGACCCGCGGCTGTTCGGCTTGTCGATTCTGATCGCCATTCTCGCCTCGTTGGCCGCCTTGTTGCTGGCCGGCTATTTCCGTGGGCAGATCGGCACCAGGGCCAACTGGTTGCGCCTACTGGCCAGCCTGGTCATGGGCGCGGCCATCGTCTCCATGCATTTCACCGGCATGGCCGCACTGACCCTCAGCGTACCGGCCGACCTACCCTTGCAACCACCCGCCAGCCCACAAGGGCAATTGGCGCTGGGCAGCGCCATTGCCGTCATCTCCCTGCTGATCATTCTGCTCGGAGTGGTCGCCGGCTGGGTAGACCAGCGTCTGCGCCAGGAACGACTGCAACTGCGCCACCTCACCGAACAGCTGGATACCGTCACCCATTACGATGCCTTGACCGGCCTGCTCAACGGCCAAGCCTTCACTCATTTGCTCACCAGCACCCTGGGGTGCGCTCCTCCCCATGGCGCCAGCCTGCTGTTCATCGATCTAGATAATTTCAAGCGGGTCAACGATAGCCTCGGCCATGGCCATGGCGATGAATTGCTGCGGCAAGTCGCCCAGCGCATTCGCAGTGCGCTGGGCAGGGAAGATCTGTTGGCGCGCTTTTCCGGCGACGAATTCTGCGCCCTGGCACTCAACGCGCCCATGCAGAGCGGCGTCGAACTGGCCGAGCGGATACTCACGCAAATCCGCCAGCCCTATCGCCTGGAGAGCGGCCAGCTGAGTCTCAGCGCCAGCATCGGCATCAGTCGTTACCCCCAAAATGCGGGCGATGCCAGCCAACTGCTCAAGCAAGCAGGTATTGCCCTCGGTCATTGCAAGCGCCAGGGGCGTAACCGCTGCCTGGTGTTCAGCACCGAATTGGAGCAAGACGCGCAGCAAGCCCTGAGCCTGGAGCAAGAGCTGCGCCTGGCGCTGCACAGCGATGATTTGGAGGTGTACTACCAACCGATTCTAGCGGGCAGCGGCAACCGTGTTGTCGCCCTGGAAGCCCTGGTACGGTGGCGTCATAGCGAACTGGGGGCGATCAGCCCGGAGCGTTTCGTGACCATCGCCGAACAACACGGCTTTATCCACGAATTGGATCTATGGGTGTTGAAACGCGCCTGTCGCGACCTGCGACTGCTGCACCATGAAGGTCATGCGCAGTTGCATCTGAGCGTCAATTGCTCGGCTCTGACACTGCTCCAGCCCAGCCTGATCAAGAGCTTGAAGATCGAGCTGCAACGTGCCGATCTGCCGGTCGGCAGCCTGACCCTGGAGTTGACGGAGAACGCCTTGATGCACGATTTCGCGGCTGCCCAGGCGCAACTCGGCAGGATTCGCGCCCTTGGCATGAGCATCAGTATCGACGACTTCGGCACCGGCTATTCGTCGCTGCAGTATCTCAGCCGTCTGCCGGTGGATAGCCTCAAGGTGGATCGCAGTTTCGTCAGCAAGATTCCCGGCTCCGCCAGCGATATGGCGATCACCTCGGCAATTATCGCCATGGCACACAAGCTCGATCTGCGGGTAGTCGCCGAGGGTGTGGAGTCGGTGGAGCAGATGCTGTTCCTACAAGAAAACCACTGCGACCTGTTGCAAGGCTATTTGTTCAGCCGGCCACTGGCCTTGACCGAGCTGCGCCGCTGGCTCGCCAGTGGCCAGTTGCGCCAGCCTTACGCACCGGTCTGACGCCGCAAGCGGGTGAGAATCCGATCCAGGGCGTTGGCGAACGCCTGCTTATCGCGCTCGCCGTAGGGCGCCTGCCCGCCGCCGACCTGGCCCTGCTCACGTAGCTCGGTGAACAGATTACGCACCGCCAGCTTGTCGCCCATATTGCGTTCGTCCAACTCGCGGCCACGCGGGTCGAGGGCTGATACGCCCTTTTTCACCAGGCGATCGGCCAGCGGTACATCGCTGCACACCACCAACTCGCCGGGTTGGGCATGCTCGACCAGGTAATCGTCGGCGGCATCCGGGCCGCTAGGCACCACGATCAAACGCACACAGGCATAGGCCGGCTTGCTCTGCGCCTGGCCGGCGACCAACAGCACCTCAAAACCCCGTTTCAAGGCGAATTTCACCACTTGATCCTTGGCCGCCTTGGGGCAGGCGTCGGCATCTATCCATACGCGCAACCGTGCGCTTTGCTCGTTCAAGACCGGCACTCCTGCTCACACCGGCGCGCGGCGCACCGTGGCCAGGAGCGCGGCAGCACCAACGAACAGAGCGCCGAAGCTGCGGTTCATGATGCGCTGCTGCCGTGGCGAACTCAGCGCCCGCAATACCCGCGCCGCCAGCCCGGTGTAGCCGGCCATGACGATCAGATCGACGCAGATCATGGTGACGCCCATGACCAGGTACTGGCCGAGTAGCGGCGCTTGCGGAGCGATGAATTGCGGCAACACCGCGAGCATGAAGACGATGGCTTTGGGGTTGCTGAAGTTGACCAGAAAACCGCGCAATACCAAGGTCAACGGCCGGCCGATCGGCCGTTCGGATGGCGCCGCCATGTTGCTGGGCAGCGCCCGCCACTGGCGATAACCGAGATAGACCAGATAGGCCACGCCGAACCACTTGATCAGGCTGAAAGCCAGCTCCGACGCGGCGAGAATCGCCCCAACCCCGGCGGCGACAATGACGATCTGCAAAGCCAGCCCCAACTGCAAACCCAAGGCGTTCCAGTAGCCGCGCCAGAAACCGTATTGCAGCCCGGCGGACATCGAGGCGATCGCCCCGGCACCCGGCGACAGGCTGATCACCCAACAGGCGACGAAGAACGCAAGCCAGGTTTCGAGCAGCATGGCGATACCTCAAACAAGTCGATAAAAAAGGGGCAGGCCTTAGCCTACCCCTTATGGTGTTGCGCGCCCAGCGGGTGAATCAGTCCGGCATATCTTTACGCAGCTGCACCGGCGCCAACTCTTCCTTGCGCGCCCGGGCACGGGCCGTACGCATACGGATATTGATCGCTTCCACCGCCAGCGAGAAGGCCATGGCGAAGTACACATAGCCTTTGGGCACATGCACGTCGAAGGCTTCGGCGATCAGCACCGTGCCGACCACGATCAGGAACGACAGGGCGAGCATTTTCAGGCTCGGGTGCTTGTCGATGAAATCGCTGATGGTGCCCGCCGAGAGCATCATCACGATCACCGAGATGACGATGGCCGCGACCATCACCGGCACGTTGTCGACCAAGCCGACCGCGGTGATCACCGAGTCCAGGGAGAATACGATGTCGATAATCGCGATCTGCACGATGATCCCCATAAAGCCGTAGGCCTTGCCGCCAGCGCTCTGGGCTTCCTCCTCGCCTTCCAGGCTGTGGTAAATCTCCGCGGTGCTCTTGAATAGCAGAAACAAGCCGCCGAAGAACAAGATCAGGTCGCGCCCGGAGAAACCTTCGCCGAGGACATGGAACAGATCGGTGGTCAGGCGCATCACCCAACTGATCGACAGCAGCAGCAAAATGCGCGTACCCATGGCCAGGGCCAGACCGAAGAAACGTGCCTTGGGTTGCTGCGCCTTGGGCAGACGGCTGACCAGAATCGAGATAAAGATGATGTTGTCGATGCCCAGAACGATTTCCAGGGCGGTCAGGGTCAGAAACGCGACCCAGAGTTCGGGGTTGGCCAGCCATTCCATAAGGGTTATTTCTCGAGTTTGCTTACGCTAGGGAGTTCGCCGGCACGCCAACGGCGCACGGCTTTTTGAAAGAACAGACTGTTGGGCACCTGGACCCAGGTTCCAGCACCCTCTTCGCTCAGGTCTTCGAGGGTGGTGTAAAACAGGTTGATCGACAGCACCCGGCCCTTGACCCCGGGCTTGTCGGCGGTGTCGATGATTTCCACGCTATCGCCGATGCGGAATGGCGACAGTGTCACGATCAACAAGGCGCAGAACAGGTTGGACAGCACGCTCCAGATGGCGAAAAACGCCACCGCCGCCACGGCGACGAAGCCGGTCAAAGCGGCCCACAATACCTGGGCGGAAACGCCCAAACGCTCCAGCACCAACAGCAATGCGCTGCCCATGATCAACCAGCGCAAGCCACCGCGCAGCGGCAACAGCAGCTGTGCCGGCAACTGCGGGTAACGCGCCGCCAAACGATGGGTGGCACGCCCCAGCAAACGCTGCAACACCATCGCCAGCAGCAGGATCAGCAACACCTGGCCACCGCGGATCAGCGGCTCGCTGTAGGTGGTCAGCCATGCGGCGTTGGACAGCTCGATCATCAGCTGACCGCCTCCAATTCCGCTTGCAAGGCTTCGAGCGTTTCCAGAGCGAGCAACCAGCGCTCCTCCAGATCCGCTTCGAGGCTCTTCAACTTGGCCTGTTCGGCCAGCGCGTCGCGCAACTCGTTCTTGCGCGCCGCCTCGTAGATGCCGCTGTCGCCGAGGCGAGCTTCCACCGCGGCGAGCTGTTGATGCAACTGGCCGAGTTCCTTCTCCAACTTGTCCGCTTCGCGCTTGTGCGGCGCCAGTTGCTGACGCAAGGCCGCGGCGGCTTGGCGCTGGGCGCGCTTGTCGGTTCGATCGGGGTTGCTTTCGCCACCACCGACCGGCGCCTGCTGACGCGCGCGGTAATCCACCAGCCAGCGCGCGTAGTCGTCCAGATCGCCGTCGAAGGTCTGCACCCGGCCATCGGCGACCAGGTAGAACTCGTCGGTGGTGCTTTTCAGCAGATGGCGGTCGTGGGACACCACCACCACCGCTCCGGAAAACTCCTGCAAGGCCATGGTCAGGGCCAGGCGCATTTCCAGGTCGAGGTGGTTGGTCGGTTCGTCGAGCAGCAACAAATTGGGTTTGCCCCAGGCGATCAGCGCCAGGGCCAGGCGGGCTTTCTCGCCGCCGGAGAAATTCACCACCGGCTCGTCGCAGCGCGGGCCGCGGAAATCGAAGCCGCCGAGGAAATCGCGCAATGTCTGCTCGCGCTCGCTCGGCGCCAGGCGCTGGAAGTGCAGCAGCGGGCTGGCCTTATCGTCCAGCGCGTCGAGCTGGTGCTGAGCGAAATAGCCGACCACCAGATTTTCGCCACGTTGCAGCCGGCCGCTGATCGGCGCCAGTTCAGCCGCCAGGTTCTTGATCAAGGTCGATTTGCCGGCGCCGTTCGGCCCAAGCAAGCCCAGGCGCGCGCCCGGCGCCAGCTGCAATTTGACCTGTTCCAGCACCACCTTGTCGCCGTAGCCGAGGCGGCCTTCGCTGAGGTCCAGCAGCGGGCTGGAAATCTTCTCGGCTTCGCGGAAACGGAAGTCGAACGGCGAGTCGACATGCGCCGCGGACAATTCCTCCATACGCTCCAGCGCCTTGATCCGGCTCTGCGCCTGACGCGCCTTGGTCGCCTGGGCCTTGAAGCGGGCGATGTACTTTTCCATGTGCGCGCGTTGCGCCTGTTGCTTCTCGTAGGCCTGTTGCTGCTGGGCCAAACGCTCGGCGCGGGTGCGTTCGAAAGCCGAATAGCCGCCACGGTAGAGCGTCAGTTTCTGCTGATCGAGGTGGGCAACGTGATCCACTACGGCATCCAGGAAATCGCGGTCATGGGAAATCAGTAGCAAGGTACCGGGGTAACCTTTCAGCCAGCTTTCCAGCCAGAGGATCGCATCGAGGTCCAAGTGGTTGGTCGGCTCGTCGAGCAGCAGCAGATCGGACGGGCACATCAGCGCCTGGGCCAGGTTCAGGCGCATGCGCCAGCCACCGGAAAAATCGCCGACGCGCTTATCCATCTGCGCACTGTCGAAGCCCAGACCGGCGAGCAATTTGCGTGCGCGGGCATCGGCGCTGTAACCGTCGAGAGTATCCAGTTCGGTATGCAGCCGCGCGACGGCCGCACCGTCGTGGGCGGCCTCGGCGGTTGCCAGCTCGGTTTGCACCTGGCGCAGACGCACGTCGCCGTCGAGCACATAATCGACCGCCTGGCGCTCGACCGCATCGATCTCCTGGCGCATATGGGCGATGCGCCAGTCGGCGGGAATCAGGCAATCGCCCGCGTCCGCACCGAGCTCGCCGCGCAGCAAGGCGAACAGGCTGGATTTGCCGGCGCCGTTGGCGCCGATCAGGCCGGCTTTATGGCCGGGATGCAGGGTCATTTCGGCGTCTTCTAGCAGACGCTGGGGACCACGCTGTAAAGTCAGGTTTTGGAGTCGGATCATAATGGCGGCGGAGTCTACCAGAGTCGCCTTTCAGTTACGCGGAAAGCACCATGCCCCCTGACCTGTGGCGATTCGCCGAAGAAGTTTACCAGCGCCCCGGCGTCGAAGCCGCCTGCCTGCAATTACAAGCGCAGGGGATGGATGTCTGCCTGCTGCTTTGCGCACTCTGGCTCGATGCACGCAACGTGCCCTGGGACGAGGCGCGCGGTCAGGCCCTGCGCAACCTGGCGCAGCCCTGGCAAACACAGGTGGTGATGCCGCTCAGGCAATTGCGACAAAGCTGGCGCGCAGCGGCGCAGGACGACAGCGCCCTGAAGCCGCTGCGCGAGCAGGTCAAACGACTCGAGCTGGAGGCCGAGCGCGAATTGCTGCAACGCCTGGCGACGCTCAGCCGGGAATGGCCGAGCGTTGAAAACGCGCCGCGACAGCGCTGGCTGACGCAGCTGACGACCGACCCCGACGCGCTGCAAACCTTGCGCGTCGCGACGACCCAGGCCTGTGTTTAGGACGCGCTTGGCGCGGCACTACCATTGCCGCTAACGGCAGGTTTAACTGACTCGGCAGCGGCGGGCTTAGCCACTGGCGCAGCAGCTGCCGGTTTGGCCTTGGCGACACTTGGCTTCTTCGCGACGGGCTTGGCGGCAGGCGCCGTTGCAGCTTTGGCAGCTGGCTGAGCAGCCGGTTTCGCCGCGGGTTTTGTGGCGGCGGTCTTTGGCACTGCCGGTTTGGCGGCAGCAGTCTTTGGCGCGGCGGGTTTAGTGGCGGTAGCCTTGGTCGCGACGGGTTTGGCTGGCGCTGCGGCGGCAGGTTTGGCGACTGGCTTAGCGGCAACGGATTTAGCAGCGGCAGCAGCCGGTTTCTTCGCTACCGGCTTGGCGGGTACTTTGGCAGCCGGCTTGGCGACAGGTTTGGCAGCGGCGGTTTTACTCGCAACGGGTTTCGCCGCAGGCTTGCTCGCGGCAGGTTTGGCGGCTACTTTTGCGGCCGGCTTGACCGGTGCCTTGGCGGCACTGGCTGGCTTGGCAGCAGCCTTTACCGCGGCAGGCTTGCTCGCAGCCGGCTTGGCTGGTGCCTTGGCCGTTGCGGTCTTCGCAGCGGGTTTGACCTGCGCCGCTTTGGCGGTACGGCTATTGAGCGCCTGGCTCGCCGCCTCCTTGACCTTGCCCACACCCTGGGCCAATTTCAGGCTTTCCTGGGCATCGCGCTTGAGCCCGGCAATATAGCTGCGCGTTTCGGCTTGCCGAGCCTTGAGGATATCCAGCAACTCTTCCAATTCACTGACGGCCGCCTTGGCTTTGCTCTGCGCCTTGGCTTTGCCCGCTACGGCGGCAGCCTGCAGCTTGGCATGCGCCTTGTGCAATTTTTCCTGGGCCTTGCCACGTTGCGCTTCCAACTTGGCGAGCAGCGTTTCGGCATCCGTCAATGCTTTCGAGCAGGCGCTTTCCAGATGTTCCAGCAAGCTGGTGGAGAGCTGCTGAAGCAAATGCAATGGGGTCGTGACCGAGTTTTTCTTTGCGCTTTTTTTCTTGGTGGCCGTCATGGCACGCCTCCTAGTGGATGAACGGATGTTCATACTAGCGCGCATTCAGCCTGACCACATGCCTGGCATAATCCGCACTATTTCCATGGAGTAATCCTATGCCGCGCCTTCCATTGCTCGCACTGTGTCTGTTCGCCACCTGGGCACAAGCGCAGGACGATTCCAACGACCTGGCCTATAGCCTGGGAGTACGTCTGGGCGAGCGGTTGCGCGAAGAGGCGCCGGACCTGCAACTGCAAGCCGTGCTCGATGGCTTGCATCACGCATACCGAGGTGCACCGTTGCAGGTGGAGGCTAAACGTATCGAAAGCCTGCTGAGCGCACATGACGCCCACTTGGCCAGCGCGCCGCAAAGAATCGAGCAGGCGATTGCCGCGGAGAAGCATTTTCTTGCCAACGAAAAAGCCAAACCCGGAGTACGCCGCCTGAAGAACGGTGTACTGCTACAGGAACTGAGAGCGGGCAAAGGCGTCAAGCCGAAGCCGAAGAGTCGGATTCAAGTGCGCTATATCGGGCTGCTGGCCGACGGGCGCCAGTTCGACGAAAGCCAGACGCCGCAATGGTACCGCCTGGATAGCGTGATCGCCGGCTGGCGTAGCGCAGTGTCGGAAATGCCGGTGGGCGCGCAATGGCGCCTGGTGATTCCATCGGCCCAGGCATACGGCGCGGAAGGTGTGGGCGACCTGATACCGCCTTATGCGCCCCTGGTGTTCGAACTGGAGTTGCTCGACACCAAGGACTGAAGCACGGCGCGGACGCAGCGAAAGGCTAGAGTGCGCTTTCCGCAACAGCCTGCTGCTGGTGAGCATTGTGCAGCACTTCGATCAGGCAATCTTCCAACTCGAAGCGCTCGTGCAGCAGCTGCCCCAGTCGGTTCAGTTCTTCGCCTATCGACACGCCGTCGCGGCAGTCGCCGTTATCGCAACGATCGTTGAACGCCAGGGCCACTTCGGTAATTGCTTCGATACGCGGATAGATTTGCTTGGCCAGATCGAGGCCGCGTTGATCGCCAAAAGCCTTGGCTTCGTTGGTCAACTGCTCGTAGACCTCGAAGTGACCGGCCGATACATAGTCGACCAGGATTTCGCAGAACCTCTGCAAACCCTGGATATCGACTGCCGATGCCGAAGCACTGCTCAGAGCCGTATAAGCCGTAACCAGTTCGCCCCGTTCCTGCAACCAACGGTCTATCAGCAAATGGACGCCGCCCCAGCGCTCCTGGGCGTTTTGACAACTCTCGAGCATGATGACCTCACTTCCCTAATTCGGTATTGCTGTTATACATCTGTTTCGAGACGTTTTGGACCATTCGGTGCAGAGGGGAAGACACCGCTACGTCCAGATACATCCAGACCAGACTGTTCAGCGACCCAGTAGCCCGGCGGTGCGTAAAGCCAGATTATGCTTGCACGCCAACGCCATCAAGGCGCCCGTTCGATAAATTTCATACGGGCGTTTGATCGGAGCCCCTTACTCCGCCTGGCCCGCGGGAAAGCGCGGCAGTTTGCCTCCGTTTGCCGCAGCCGTGCGCCGCATGTCATTGAATCCTATCGATTAAGCACGCGGACGCGACACCGCTGACCACCGGAGCCCGTCATCACAGGACGACGGCGACATCGTTCGCCGCACCGCTGTCGGCGCCGCCCGAACAGTGAAAGCGACAGCGCGACCATTAATCGCTCATGGCGACGGCAGCGCTGCCAAGGCGCTGATCGAGCAACCCCAATCCTTCTTGAAACAGCTCGTTGCTGCGCTCGATCTCGCCCAACTGCATAAGCAGACGCGCCAGCTCGGCACAGGCTTCCGGATGCCGTTGAAAGGCCAGGCTGCTTTCGAAATAGCCCTTGGCTTTACCCCAGAGCTGGTTGTGTGCGCACAGGCGGCCAAGCGTCAGCAGCAACCCGGCATCATCCGTATGCTGCTTCAACCACCCCTCGGCGACCTGTAGCTGGCGAACCGGATCGCGCCCATGCAGCAGTCCATAGAGACGCACCAGGTGGCTGTCGTAGCGCTGCTTCAAGGCCCCACGCAGGAGTTCTTCGGCTTCGCCTTCGGCACCGAGCAAGCGCAACTGTTCGGCATACACCGCGAGTAATTCCGGCTCCTGCCGATAGGTGGAAGGCATCGCCTGCCAAACCTGCTGCAACGCCGCCAGCCCCGCTTGCTCATCGCCCGCCTGCGCCTGACCGACCTGCAGTAAACGGCCCCGCCAAGCTTGGCGTTCAAGTTCGTTCAATTCGGCATTGCCCAAGGCCTTTTCTTTACGCAGGTCGGGCAGCAAGCCGAGCAGCGCAGGCCAGTCGCCCGCCTGCAGATAAAGCGCCTGGAGTTGGCGCAACACCAGGTGATGGTGCGGATGGCGTTCACGCATCGCCTGCAAGGTGTCCAGGGCTGCCGCCGCCTGACCGCGGGCCAACTGCAGCTCGGCATGGGTCAGGGCGATCGCCAGTTCGGCTTGCGGCTGGCTGTTCAGCGCCTGCTCGATCAGCGCATCGCTGTCCTCGTACTGCTCCAGATGCTGGGCCGCGCGGGCGGCGCCCAAGTAGTAGCTGAGCGGCTGTGGCTCGCTGGCGGCGGCGCGTTTCAGATGACGCAATGCCCGCGACCAGCGCCCTTCGGCCAGGTCGAGAAAACCCTGTTCGGAGGCCAAGCGCACACGCCGCCGCCGATGCAAGCGCGACCAGGGATTGATCAAGCCGCCGGAAGTCGCCAGCAAACGCAGCAGCACGCGCACCAGGTAAACGGTCAACCACAACACCAGCAGCAAGGCGATAAAGGCCCACAGGCTGGATTCGTAGCGGAACCCCTGAAAAGCGATCAACACATAGCCCTTGTGTTCGGCGACCGGCAAGCCGAACAGCGCCAAGCCGACAGCGCCGGCGAGCACCAGCAGCAGGGCGAGCAGCAGATAGACACGCTTCATAGGCGAGTCTCCTCCACATCCGTCGCTTCGACTTCGAACTGCTCGCGGGCCGATTGCTTGCTCTTGATATACGCCTGCACGGCATTCAAGGTCTGGCTCAGATCGGGGACCTCGACTTCGATGGGCCGTTCGATCAGCTCATCGATACGCGCCCGCAAGGCGCGGCTGTTCGGGTTTTCCATGACGAAATGCGCATCCAGCACCTCGCGCACCTGGCGCAACGCCTGGCGGTAGACCGGGGTCTGGCCGTGCAAGGCGGCCCATTGCGCCTGCTCCAGAGCAAGGCTGAGGGCCAGGCGCACCTGGACCAGCGATTGCCCGGCGAGCAGCGGGCGGATATTACGATCGGCGCTGAAGTCGAGGCGGAAATATTCGGATAAGGTGTGCAACCACTGCTTCCACCAGATGCTTTCGTCCTGCGCGGCGGCCAATTCGCCGAGCGCGCCGCCGTCCGCGACGAAAGTCGGCGTCTGGGCGTTCAGCTGCGCCACTTGTTCGCGCAGGGCGCCGAGCTGGAGAAACAATCCGGTGCGATCCGGGTCCTGGGTCGCGCGTAGCGCCTCCAGGCTCTTGGCCAGCTGCTCGCGGGCGGCGAAGGCGGCGGGATCGTCCTGACTGCGGAGAATCTCGTCGGCGCCCTGCACAAGGGCGGTGGCGCTGTTGATATCCTGCAGCGCGGACAGGCGCAGGCTGGCCAGGCGCAACAGGTGTTCGGCCTCGGCCAGGCGCCAATCCTGGCGGCTGGCGCCGAGCACGGTTTCCAGACGTTGATTGAGCAGCTGTTGATCGCCCTGCAACTGGACCAGCAGGCGACGGCGATTTTCCAGTTCGTCCGCATTGGGCAATTGTGCCAAGCGGCTATTCAGTTGCTGGTTGCTTTGCGCCAGCGTCTGCGCCTCGTCACGCACCTCTTGCAATTGTTGCAGCTGCTGTTGCTGGCGCGCTTGCAATGCCTGCACCTGCCATAGGCCCCAAGCTCCCGCAGCGGCACCGGCTGCGCCGAGCAGCAGCGCGAAAAGCACCAGACCGTTGCCCCGCGATGCGGGTTTGCCGGTGGCTTTCGGCGGGGTTGGCGGTGCGGCAGTGGCCGCGTTCTGTGCGGGTTGATCCTGTTCTTTCGCAGAGGTTGCTTCGCTCACGTATCCATCCTTCGCATCAGGGGTTGGGGGCGGCATGCCTGTGCAATGCCGCCAGCAACGCCGCGGCACTCGCACCGTGGCAGTCCACAACGTTCTCGGCTCCCGCCTCGCGCGCCAGTTCGGCGACCCGCGGGCTGGGTACGAACAAGGGTAGACGAGCCAGTGTCGGCCACTCGCTACCCGCCAATTGCAACAAATGGGTCAGCCCTTGCCCACTGCTGACCGCCAGGCCGTTCAGGCGTTCCGCGCGCATTCGCGCAGGCAGTGCCCCCGCGGGGTAATGCGGCAGCTGACGACGGTAGAGTTCCAGATAATCCACCTGCACGCCCTGAGCGCGCAAACTCTCGGCGAGCCATTCGCGACCACCCTCGCCACGCAAAATCAACACGCGCGGGGTGGAAACGGCCGCCAAGATCTGCTGCAACATGGGCAATGCGAGCAAGGCTTCGCTGTCGTCCGCATCGCGGGGATGGTGCACGGTCAAACCATAAGCCTGGAGAATCTCCGCGGTAGCGGCGCCGACACTGAACCAGGGTTGCTCGGTCAGGGGTTGCGGCCAATAGCGGTCGAGCAGCTCGAGGCCCTGGCGGGCAGCCGGCTTACTCACCGCGATCACCGCGCAGTAACGATCCAACTCGAGAAAGGTCGCGCGTTGCTCGGGGGTTTCCGCCAGGGCTTCGATCGCCAACAAAGGCATGCTGGCGCTATAAATTCCCTGCTCGGCCAGGGCCTCGGCCAGCACCCGGGACTCCTCGGCCGGACGCGTCAGCAGCAAGCGCCACTCACTCACTCGGCGGCGCCCTCGCCGTACACCGCCTGCAAGATAGCGCCGGCGCCTTGTGCCAGCAGAGCCTCGGCCACTTCGACACCGAGGCGCTCGGCTTCGCTGGACGGTGCGCGGCTTTGCGCACTGAGCAATAGCGTGCCGTCCGGCTGCCCGACTAGGCCGCGCAACCAGAGCTGCTCGCCCTCCAGCACCGCATAGCAGGCGATCGGCA
>NZ_CAMPHN010000060.1 GCF_946885885.1 uncultured Pseudomonas sp. | reverse complement strand
GGATCACCTGCACCGCATCGGGCGCGAGATCGGTGCGCACCATCGACAAGGGCACGCTGCGCCCGGAGTTGGCCAGCACGGAATAGGCGTGCGCCAGCTGCACCGCGGTGACCGACAGGCCATAGCCGTAGGACAGGGTCGCGGTCTCGGCCTTGCGCCATTCGCGGTAATTCGGCAGGTTGCCGACCCGCTCGCCGGGAAAGCCCAGCCCTGTATCCTGGCCGAGGCCGACCTGACGCATGACCGAATAGATGGATTCGCCGCCGATATCGAAGGCGATCTTGCTCATGCCGACGTTGCTCGATTTGATCAGGATGCCGGTCAAGTCCAGCACCCCGCCTTCGGCGCGGGAAACGTCGCGAATGGTATAGCGGCCGATCTGCAGGGTGCCCGGGGCGACTTCGACCTTGTCGCTGGGCTTCCAGCGTCCGCTTTCCAGCGCCGCGCTCATCGAGAACGGCTTCATCGTCGAGCCCGGCTCGAAGACATCGATCATCGCCCGGTTGCGCATGGCCGCCGGCTGCAGGTTCTTGCGGTTGTTGGGGTTGTAGGTCGGCTGGTTGACCATCGCCAGCACTTCGCCGGTTTTCACATCGATCATCACCAGACTACCGGCCTTGGCGCCGAACTCGACCAGCGCGTTGCGCAGCTCGCGATGCGCCAGGTACTGCAAACGCAGGTCGATCGACAGGGCCAGGGCCTTACCGGCCTTGGCGTTCTGCGCCACCTGCACATCCTTGATCAGCCGCCCGCGGCGGTCTTTCAATACTTGGCGCTTGCCCGGCACGCCGGCCAGCCAATCTTCGAAAGCCAGCTCCATGCCTTCGCGACCGCGGTCGTCGATATCGGTGAAGCCGATCACATGGGCCGCCACTTCGCCGGCCGGGTAGAAACGACGGAACTCTTCGATGGCGTAGACACCGGGCACTTTGAGGTCGAGCACCTGCTGCCCCTGCTCGGGCGTCAAACCGCGCACCAGGTACATGAACTCGCGCTCGGCATGGGCCTGCAAACGCTCGGCAAAACCTTTCGGTTCCTGCCCCAAGGCGGCGGCGAGCGCCGGCCATTGAGCTTTCGCGCCCTGCAATTCCTTACCGTTGGCCCACAGGGTGGTGACCGGTGTGCTGACCGCCAGCGGCTCGCCATTGCGGTCGGTGATCAAGCCGCGGTGCGCCGGAATGGGGATATGCCGCACGCTACGCGCATCGCCGTGGGCTTTGAGAAAGTCATGGTCGACCACATGCAGATCGACGATGCGCCAGGCGATGGCCGCCACCATCAGCGCCAGGAGCAGCAGCACCAAGCGGAAACGCCAAGGGTAGAGCGCGCCTTCGAGCCCGATCATGGCGCCACCATGCGAACTTCGCCAGCATCGGGAATGCGCATTTTCAGTTGTTCGCTGGCCAGCGTCTCGATGCGGTTATGCGCGGTCCAGGTGCTTTGCTCGAGCACCAGACGCCCCCACTCTGCCTGGGTTTTATCGCGCAGGTTCAGTTCGGCATACAGCCCGTTGAGCAACTGACGGTTCCAGTGGGCGCAGTAAGACACCGCCAAGGCAGAGCCCAGCACCGCCAGGAATAGCACCAACATCAGCAGACTGCCGCGCGGCAAGGGTTTGGCGAATACCGCACTCATCGCAGCTTCTCCGCAACCCGCATCACCGCACTGCGCGAACGTGGGTTGGCCTTCAACTCGGCCTCGGAGGCGAACTGCGGCTTGCCGACCAGCTTCAGACGCGGCTCGAAGGCTTTCGGAATGATCGGCAGATTGCGCGGCAGCTTGTCCTGTTCGCCCTTGGCGTGTTTGCGCATAAAGAGTTTGACGATGCGGTCTTCCAGGGAGTGGAAGCTGATCACCACCAGACGACCGCCGACTTCGAGGGCTTCCAGCGCCGCATCCAGGCCGCGCTCGAGATCGCCCAACTCGTTGTTGATATGAATACGCAACCCCTGGAACGCACGGGTCGCGGGATTCTTGCCCTTCTCCCAGGCCGGATTGGCGACGGTCAGCACCTGCGCCAGATCGGCGGTGCGCTCGAACGGCTGCTCGGCACGACGCAGGACCACGGCGCGGGCCATGCGCTTGGCGAAACGCTCCTCGCCGTACTCCTTGAATACCCGGGCGATTTCCTCCTCGGGGGCACTGGCGATCCACTGCGCCGCACTGAGCCCACGAGTCGGATCCATACGCATATCCAGCGGACCGTCGTTGAGGAAACTGAAACCACGGGCGGCATCGTCCAACTGCGGCGAGGACACGCCCAGATCGAGAAGAATGCCGTTGACCCGCCCTGCCAAACCGCGGACAACGACTTCCTCGCCAAGTTCCGCAAAACTCCGCTGCACAACGACAAAGCGGCCGTCTTCGGCCGCTAGCGCTTCACCCGTCGCAATCGCTAAGGGATCTTTATCGAATCCCAACAAGTGACCATCCGGCCCGAGCTTCTGCAATATCAGCCGGCTATGCCCGCCGCGCCCGAAGGTGCCATCCAGGTAGCAGCCATCGGGCCGCACGGCGAGGCCTTCAACGGCTTCGTCGAGTAGCACGGTTATATGGCGAAAGCTGCCGGTCATAGTCACAGGATCAGGTCACGTAGATCGTCGGACAGGGCACCCGGTTGCTTGATGGCCGCCAGATCGGCGTCCGCCACAGCATTCCAGGCATCTTCATCCCACAATTGAAATTTATTGAGTTGCCCGACCAGCATCGCGCGCTTATCCAACTTGGCGTACTCGCGCAGACGCGGCGGCACCAGAAAACGACCGCTGGCATCCAGCTCGAGGTCGACGGCATTGCCGATCAGCAAACGTTGCAAGCGGCGGTTTTCTTCGCGGAAGGACGCCAGCTCGCGCAATTTGGCTTCGATCAACTCCCACTCGGCCAGCGGATAGACACATAAGCAGGGGTCGATGGCATCGATGGTCACGATAAGCTGGCCGGCACAACGCGAAACGAGCTCGTCACGATACCGACTCGGCATCGCGAGGCGCCCTTTGGCGTCGAGACTGATGGCGTTAGCTCCGCGAAACACGATCGCGCTTCCCCTGTTATTAGCTATCCATGCCCAAAAAAACCCACTTCATGCCACTTTTTACCACTCGCGCACACTATAGGAACGCACACACCCCACCGTCAAGGCGCCCCAAGTGGGAAAAACCCTTATAGAACGGAGATTTAGCGATCTAACCGGAAGAAGAAACGACAAACAGACGGGACACTGACGAGGTAAAGCGAGGCCACGCAAGAGGCTGCACTTCAAACTTAAAGTGATTTGTTAAGAGTAAGATTTTTTCGGTATTAGAAAGCGGGGGATGAAAGTGAAGCGGATCACAAAAGAAAGGTGGAGAGCCGATCTGTAAGCCGGGTTCTGTCGAGGACAGTCATTCCTCTACGACGTACATCACTGCACGTCTTTAGCAACCTACCCGGTTCCAGCGCGGGCCACGCCAATGGAACCCTATTTGGTCTTGCTCCGAGTGGGGTTTACCTAGCCACGGACTGTTACCAGCCGTGCGGTGCGCTCTTACCGCACCTTTTCACCCTTACCGGCACCGAAGCGCTTAGGCGGTTATTTTCTGTGGCACTTTCCGTAGGCTCACGCCCCCCAGGCATTACCTGGCACTCCGCCCTATGGAGCCCGGACTTTCCTCCCCCGCGTTCCGCAGAACGAAACACGGCAGCGACTGTCCGATCGACTCTCCGCCGGCAAGGGTAACGGGCGCAGCCTCAAGCGGCAAGCTTCAAGCCGCAAGCAAAAGCGAAAACGCCTGATTTTCACTGTAATGCTGTTCACTTAACCCCGTGCGCACCGGCCTGTGGGGCGACCCGGAGGCCCCTGGGCTTACCTGGGAAGAACGGGCAGCCGCGTACTCCCGAAAACATCACGCCAGCGGCTGGGCTATGTGTAGGGTGCGCTACGTACCAGTAAGCTCGCATCTTTCGGTGCGCACAGCGCACCCTACGCGGGGCAGCTTGGCCACGGGACATGGTCAAAAAAGCCGCAATGCCAATGGGCGTCGCGGCTTTGCTTAAATAAACAGCATTACGAATCTCACTGGGCTTCTGCTTGCAGCTTGCAGCTTAGAGCTGGCGCGCCAGCGCCACCTGATAGAGCAGGTTCTTACGCACCCCGGTGATTTCCGCCGCCAACGCCGCAGCGCGCTTGAGTGGCATTTCCCCTAGCAACAGATCGAGTACCCGCAATGCCTCGGCACTGACCGCGGCCTCGCCTTCCGGCGCCTGCCAGCCGGCCACCAACACCACGCACTCGCCGCGCTGCTGATTACTATCCGCCGCCACCCAGGCGCTCAACTCGGCCAATGGCAGGCCCTTGAGCGTCTCGAAGGTCTTGCTGATCTCACGGGCCAGCAACGCCGGACGCTGATCGCCGAATACCGCCCGCATATCCTCCAGGCATTCGAGAATGCGATGCGGCGCCTCATAAAAAATCAAGGTTCGCGGCTCCTCCTTGACCTGCTCCAAGCGCCCCCGCCGAGCGGCGGCCTTGGCCGGCAGAAAGCCCTCGAAGATAAAGCGGTCCGATGGCAAACCGGCGGCCGACAAGGCCGCGATCAGCGCACAAGCACCGGGCACCGGCACCACCGTAATGCCGGCCGCCCGCGCCTGACGCACCAGGTGATAGCCCGGATCGGAAATCAGCGGCGTACCCGCGTCGGAAATCAGCGCGACATCTTCGCCGGCCTGCAAGCGCGCGAGAAAGCGCCCACCCTGATCGCGCTCGTTGTGCTCATGACAGGCCGCCAACGGTGTGCCGATACCGAAGTGCTGCATCAGCCGCGCCGAGTGGCGGGTATCCTCCGCGGCGATCAAAGCGACCTCACGCAACACGTTCAGCGCCCGCGCGCTGATATCGTCGAGGTTGCCGATAGGCGTGGCCACTACATAAAGCGTGCCGGGGGCAGAATTCGGAGCACCGGAAGCGGTCACAGCAAAGCCTCATGAATAGACAAAGCGCGCATTGTAGCCCGTCCCGCCGTCACCGCGCGCAACGGCCGGCGAGCGCACCCTCGATGCGGCGATAACCAGTGGCCCGATGAAGGCTACGAACGGCCGAAATGCCGAACGCGGCAAAGCGTGAACAGGTTCTTAGCCTTCGACATCGCACCAACCCCTCACGCGCGGGTACAATTCCCGCTCATTTGATCAAGTATCAGGATCGCTTACATGATCGTCTGCACCCGCCCACTCACCGTGCTCTGCCTTGCCGGCCTGCTCGCCGCCTGCGCCGGCTCGCCTTCATCCAACCTGGGCGAACTGCCACGCACCCCACAAGCCAGCATCGAACAGATGCTGCAACAAGCCGGCGGGAGCCAGCCCGAACAGGCGGCGGCGCTACGCCTGGCCGCGGCCGACCAAGCCTATCGACAAAACGACATCGGCAAGGCCACGCGCATTCTCGAACAGGTGCGAATCGACAGCCTGAAACCCGCGCAACAAGTCTATGCCGTCACCTTGATCGCCGAACTGGCATTGACCCGCGACAAACCGCAGGCCGCCTTGCGCGCCCTCGACCATCCAAGCATGGAGCGTCTCGGCGAACTGCCCGTGGAACAACAGGTACGCACCCAGCTGGCCCGCGCCAGCGCCCTGCAAGCCGACGGACAGACCCTCGCGGCCGCCCGTGAGCGGGTGTTCATCGCCCCGCTGCTGAGCGGCGAAACCGCCCAAGCCAACCACGAAGCCATCTGGAACCTGGTCGCCAGCCTGCCCCTCGAGCAGCTTCAGGGCGGTACAGGCAGCGACATGGCCGGCTGGCTGGCACTGGCCCGCAGCACCAAGACGGCCGGCACCCTGGAACAACAGCAAGCCGCCATCGACACATGGCGCGC
This sequence comes from uncultured Pseudomonas sp., assembly GCF_946885885.1. Next base: position 17,558 of record NZ_CAMPHN010000060.1, on the reverse strand, counting down.
GCAGCACCCGGAACATCCCGCCGCGCGCCAACTGCCGCAGATGCTCGGCAAGCTGCAAGCCTTATCCAGCCAGCCGCTGACGGAAATCGCCCTGTTGCTGCCGCAGGAAGGCCAATTGGCGACGGTGGCGCGCGCCCTGCGCGATGGCTTCCTCGCCGCCCACTACCAGGCACAACAGAACGGCCAGAACCCACCGAACATTCAGTTCTACGACAGCTCGCGCCTGACCTCGCTGGACGAGTTCTACAGCCAGGCGAAAGCGGCGGGCGTGCAATTGGTCATAGGCCCTCTGGAAAAACCGCTGGTTAAGCAGCTCAGCGACCGCGAGCAATTACCGATCACCACTCTGGCTCTGAATTACAGCGAAGCGGGCCAGGAAGGCCCGGCGCAGTTGTTCCAGTTCGGCCTCGCCGCCGAAGACGAAGCCCGCGAAGTGGCACGCCGCGCCTGGGCCGACGGCATGCGCCGGGCTGTCGCCCTGGTGCCGCGCGGCGAATGGGGCGACCGGGTGCTGGATGCTTTCCACCAGAGCTGGCAAGCCCAAGGCGGCAGCCTGATCGCCGCCGAGCACGTCGACCAGCCCGTCGAACTGGCCAAACAGATCGCCAATCTGTTTCAGCTCCGCGAAAGCGAGGCGCGCACCAACCGCCTGAAAAACACCCTGGGTGTTGCAGTGGCCAGCCAGCCGGCACGGCGCCAGGATGTCGACTTCATCTTCCTCGCCGCGACCCCGCAGCAGGCGCAGCAGATCAAGCCGACCCTGGCGTTCCAATACGCCGGCGACGTCCCCGTATATGCCACTTCGCATCTGTTCACCGGCGCGCTCAGCCAGGCGCAATACCAGGACATGGACGGCATTCTGTTTTGCGAAACGCCATGGCTGCTCAACAGCGACGAACCGCTGCGCCAGCAGGTCAGCGAGCAATGGCCGCAAGCAAGCGGCAGCCTCGGTCGGCTCTATGCGATGGGCGCGGATGCCTACCGCCTGGCGCCGCGCCTGACCCAGCTCAAGGCGCTGCCCGACACGCAGATCGACGGCCTATCCGGCAGCCTGAGCCTTAACCCGGCCCAGCGCATCGAACGCCAATTGCCCTGGGCGATGTTCAACAATGGCGCGGTGCAGCGCCTGCCAGACAACTTCAATTGAGCGATCGCGGCAGCACCCAGAACAGCGGTTCGGTCGCCGAGGCCTTGGCCCGGCGCCATCTGGAAGAAAAAGGTCTGCGCCTGCTGGCACAAAACTGGAGCTGCAGGCGCGGCGAGCTCGATCTGGTCATGCTCGATCGCGATACAGTAGTATTCGTCGAAGTCCGCTACCGTCGGCACAGGGCCTGGGGCGGCGCCCTGGAAAGCGTTGACGCGCGCAAGCGAGAGAAACTGACGCTGGCCGCCATGCACTTTCTACAAAAGGAATCGCGCTGGGCCCAGCACCCCTGCCGTTTTGACGTGATTGCCATCAATGCCGACGGCAATCGCCCCCCGCAACTGAACTGGATTCAAAACGCCTTTGATACCTGAACAGGCGCCACACTGAAGGTTATATCTCCGATGGACATGCAAGCCCGCATACGTCAGCTGTTCCAAGCCAGTATCGAAACCAAGCAACAGGCCATGGACGTGCTCATTCCGTTCATCGAGCAAGGCAGTCAGGCCATGGTCAACGCCCTGCTCAACGAGGGCAAGATTCTCACCTGCGGCAACGGCGGCTCGGCCGGCGACGCCCAGCACTTCTCCTCGGAGCTGCTCAACCGCTTCGAGCGCGAGCGCCCGAGCCTGCCAGCGATCGCCCTGACCACCGACAGCTCGACCATCACCTCGATCGCCAACGATTACAGCTACAACGAGGTGTTCTCCAAACAAATCCGCGCCCTGGGCCAACCCGGCGACGTGCTCTTGGCGATTTCCACCAGCGGCAACTCGGCCAACGTCATCCAGGCGATCCAGGCCGCCCACGACCGCGAAATGACCGTCGTCGCCCTCACCGGCCGCGACGGCGGCGGCATGGCATCGCTGCTGCTGCCGGAAGACGTGGAAATCCGCGTGCCTTCGAAAGTCACCGCGCGCATCCAGGAAGTTCACCTGCTGGCCATTCACTGCTTGTGCGACCTGATCGACAGCCAACTATTCGGGAGTGAAGAATGACCCGCATCTCGCTGCTTCTCGTAACCCTGGCACTCAGCCTGAGCCTCGCAGGCTGCGGTAGCCGCAGCATCGGCAATAAAATCGACGACCAGTTCATCGGCCCGCAAGTCGAAACGAATATCGCCCGCGCCCATGCCGACCTGACCAGCCCGACTTCGCATATCGTCGTGACCAGCTACAACGGCGTCGTGCTGCTCGCCGGGCAAACCCCGCGCAGCGACCTGAAAGCAACCGCCGAACAGGCCGCACGCAGGGTCCAGGGTGTCAGCAAAGTCCATAACGAACTGCAAGTGCTGCAACCGACCTCGTTGCTCGCGCGCAGTAACGATTCGCTGCTGACCACCAAGATCAAGGCCCAGATGGTCGCCGATGCCAGCGTACCCGGCACCCGCATCAAGGTGGTTACCGAGAACGGCATCGTCTACCTGCTCGGCCTGGTCTCACGCCAGGAGGCCATTAACGCCACCAACCTGGTGCAGAGCGTCGGCGGCGTACAGAAGATCGTCAAGCTGTTCCAATATACGAATTAGCAGCGGCAAGCCGCAGGCTATAAGCTGCAAGTAAAAACACCAAGGGCGCCTTATGGCGCCCTTGGTTTGGTATAGCCCCGCTTACGGCTTGAGGCTTATAGCTTGCCGCTTGATCCTACTTGACCACTTTCAAGCTGGGCCTACCGCTGGGGCGCGGCGGCTCGTCGTCGGGCGGCCCCTGGTCGTCGGGCTCCTCGCCGGCCGCCATCGGCGACTCCAAGTCGAAGACCATGCCCTGGCCGTTCTCCCGCGCATAAATCGCCAATACCGCTCCAGCGGGCACATAGAGGCTGTGCGCAACGCCACCGAAGCGCCCTTCGAAACTCACCGCTTCGTTATCCATATGCAGATGACGTACCGCGCTGGGCGACACATTGAGTACGATCTGACCGTCGCTGGCGAAGCCGGGCGGCACCTGCACGCCGGGGAGTTCAGAATTGACCAACAAATGGGGGGTGCAATCGTTATCGACGATCCACTCGTAGAGCGCACGAATCAGATAGGGACGACTGGAGTTCATCAAAGCCTCCTCAAGCTTTACCACGCCGTTTGAAACCTAGCACAACGGCCATGTGCGGACGCCCGATCAAGACGCAACGAGCAATGGTCGCGACCTTCTAGGACGCAGCCGACGGACGCCACGGTTTCGTCGCGGCGGTTAGCGCATATCGCGCTCGATGGGGGACAGACTAGCCTGAAAGGCCTCACGGGCGAACTGCCGGTCCATATAGTCGAGCAAGGGCTTGGCCGCTTTCGGCAACTCGATACCCAACACCGGCAAACGCCAGAGAATGGGCAACAAACAGCAGTCGACCAAACTCAGCTCTTCGCTGAGAAAGTAGGCCTTATCGGCAAACAGCGGCGAGACGCCGGTCAGACTCTCGCGCAGCTCCTTGCGCGCCAGCGCGCGAGCCGGATCCTTACTGCGCGGGTCGAGAATCTGGTCGACCAGCTTGCACCAATCGCGCTGAATACGATGGATCAGCAAACGACTGTTGGCCCTGGCCACCGGGTAAACCGGCAACAATGGCGGATGCGGATAGCGCTCATCCAGGTATTCCATCACCACGGTCGACTCGTACAGCGCCAAATCGCGATCCACCAAGGTGGGCAGACTGGCGTACGGATTGACCTCAAGCAGCTTCGCCGGACAATTGTCCTTCTCTACATTGATGATCTCGGCGATGACACCCTTCTCGGCGAGCACGATGCGTACACGGTGGGAATAGTGGTCGGCGGGGTCGGAGTAACAGGCCAACCGATTGGTCACGCCCATGGCGGTCCTCCTCGCTTATTCAGGTATTTGAAAGCAGAAAAACTGCGCGCCCAACAGGGCGCGCAGATCGACAACGAAGGGAGGCGGCGGATTAATGCACGTCCTTCCAGTATTCGCGCTTGAGCAGATAGGCGAACACGAAGAAGAAGGCCAGATACAGCAGAACGTAGGTGCCGATGCGCTGGCTTTCCAGCTTGATCGGGTTGGCCGAATAAGCCAGGAATGTCACCAGGTTCTGGATCTTTTCATCGAACTCTTCTTCGCTCAACGCACCGGTGTTCGGCGCGATCGCCAACTGATCGCAGGCTTCATGGGTAATCGGCGTGCCGGTCAACGGATCGAACTGCTTCTTGCCGTCTTCGACCACCTGAACCTGCTTGCAACCGATGTACTGATGCCCTTGCAGGTCGGCCAACACGTTGGGCATGCCCACATTGGGGAATACCTTGTTATTGGAACCCAGCGGACGGGCCGGGTCGTAGTAGAAGGTACGCAGGTAGGTGTACAACCAATCGTTACCGCGCACGCGGGCGACCAGGGTCAGATCCGGCGGCGCGGCACCGAACCAGGCCTTGGCGTCATCCGGCTTCATCCCGATCTTCATGTGATCGCCGATCTTGGCGCCGCTGAAGACCAGGTTTTCCAACATGATTTCATGCGGGATACCCAGGTCGTCGGCCACGCGCTCATAGCGCTGAAACTTGGCGCTATGGCAACCCATGCAGTAGTTGGCAAACGTACGCGCGCCATCCTGCAGGGCCGCTTTGTCGGTCAGATCGATTTCCACATGGTCCAGCTCGACGCCACCGCCAGCGGCAAAAGCCCAGGCTGGCAGCGCAGCAATAACAAACGCAGCAAATAGCTTTTTCATCAGCCCGTCACCCTTTCCGGAACCGGTTTGGTTTTTTCCATCCTGGTGTAGAACGGCATCAGGATGAAGTACGCGAAGTACAGGAAGGTGCACACCTGCGACAACAACGTACGACCCGGCGTTGGCGACAACACGCCCAGGACACCGAGGATGACGAAGGAAACGCAGAAGATCAGCAACCAGATCTTGCTCAACCAACCCTTATAGCGCATCGACTTGACCGGGCTACGGTCCAGCCACGGCAATACGAACAGCACGGCAATCGCCGCACCCATGGCGATAACACCCATGAGCTTGTCCGGAATCGCCCGCAGAATCGCGTAGAACGGCGTGAAGTACCAGACCGGAGCGATGTGCTCGGGAGTCTTGAACGGGTTGGCCGCCTCGAAGTTCGGCTTCTCCAGGAAGTAACCGCCCATTTCCGGGAAGAAGAACACCACGAAGCAGAAGATGAACAGGAACACCACTACGCCGACGATGTCTTTCACGGTGTAGTAAGGATGGAAAGCGATGCCGTCCAGCGGCTTACCGTTCTCGTCCTTTTTCTTTTTGATGTCGACGCCGTCGGGGTTGTTCGAACCGACTTCGTGCAACGCCAGGATGTGCAGCACGACCAGACCCAGAATCACGATCGGCAAGGCCACCACGTGCAGGGCGAAGAAGCGGTTCAGGGTGATGCCCGAGATCAGGTAGTCACCACGGATCCACTGGGTCAGATCGGCACCGATCACCGGGATGGCGCCGAACAGCGAGATGATTACCTGGGCGCCCCAGTAGGACATCTGACCCCACGGCAACAGATAACCCATGAAGGCTTCGGCCATCAGCATCAGGTAGATCAGCATGCCGAAGATCCACACCAACTCGCGCGGCTTCTGGTAGGAGCCGTAGAGCAGACCGCGGAACATGTGCAGATAGACCACGATGAAGAACGCCGAAGCGCCGGTGGAGTGCAGGTAGCGCAGGATCCAGCCGAACTCGACATCGCGCATGATGTACTCGACCGAGGCGAACGCCTCTTCCGCCGAGGGGTTGTAGCTCATGGTCAGCCAGATACCGGTGACGATCTGATTGACCAACACCAGCAGCGCCAGGGAGCCGAAAAAGTAGAAGAAGTTGAAATTCTTCGGTGCGTAATACTTGCTCAGATGGTCTTCCCACATCTTGGTCGCGGGGAAGCGCGCATCCACCCATTCCATGAACTTACTCATCATGCTTGCTCCTGGTCCACACCGATGACGATCACATCATCCGACTCGTATGTGTGCGGTGGCACCGGCAGGTTCAAGGGCGCAGGCTGCGCTTTGTAGACCCGGCCAGCGAGGTCATAGCGGGAACCGTGGCAAGGGCAGAAATACCCCCCGACCCATTCGGCCCCGAGGTCGGCAGGCGCGACTTCCGGGCGGAAGGACGGCGCACAACCCAGGTGGGTACAGAGCCCGACCAGCAACAGCAGCTCCGGACGGATCGAACGCACTCGCGGATCGACATAAGTCGGCTGCACCGAATCCTTCGATTCCGGGTCGGCCAGCTTAGGCTCCAGCGTTGCCAGATTTTTCAGGATTTCCTCGGTACGGCGCACAATGAAGACGGGTTGCCCCCTCCACTCGGCGACCATCTGCTGGCCCGGCTCGATCTTGCTCACGTTCACCTTCACAGGCGCACCGGCAGCTTTAGCCTTGGCACTCGGGAACCATGACCCCACGAACGGGACCGCGGCACCCACCGCTCCAGCAGCACCCACCACAGAGGTGGCCGCCACCAAGAAGCGACGCCGGCCTGCATTCACGCCGTCATTGCTCATTCAGTCGTCTCCCATCAGCTTTGTGGCCTGTTGGTCAGGCCTCTACTAAGTAAATTTCGAGTCGCGCAAAAAATTCGCCAAATGGTAATGAAAAGCCCCTTTTCTGACAAGGTAATTACCCCGCAGACAAAGGCTTAACACCGCGCAGGACGCGGGTTTGAACGCTGCGACATAACACCGCAGGCTATCCTCACGCCCATAAAAAACGCCCAGTTCCGCTAGGAAGCTGGGCGTTTTGGAACGCAGGTCGCGAATTAACGCTTGGAGTACTGCGGACGCTTACGCGCTTTACGCAGACCGACCTTCTTACGTTCGACTTCACGAGCATCGCGAGTCACGAAACCGGCCTTGCGCAGTGCAGGACGCAGGGTTTCGTCGTAGTCCATCAGAGCACGAGTGATGCCGTGGCGGATTGCGCCAGCCTGGCCACTCACGCCGCCACCGATAACGGTGACGTAGACGTCGAACTTTTCGGTCATCTCAACCAATTCCAGCGGCTGACGAACCACCATGCGGGCAGTTTCGCGACCGAAGAAGCCATCGAGCGAACGGTTGTTGATGGAGATCTTGCCAGTACCGGCACGCAGGAAAACGCGAGCGGTTGCAGTCTTGCGACGGCCAGTGCCGTAATTTTGAGTCGCCGACATAATGAACTATTCCGTTAAATCTTCAGTTCTTGGGGCTGCTGAGCAGTGTGGGGGTGGGCAGCGCCCGCATACACTTTCAGTTTACGATACATGTCGCGACCCAGCGGGTTCTTCGGCAGCATGCCTTTGACCGCGGTCTCGATCACACGCTCAGGCGCCTTGGCGATCAGCTTTTCGAAGTTGATCGACTTGATGCCGCCCGGAAAACCGGAGTGAGAGTAGTACATCTTGTCGGTGGTCTTAGCACCGGTCACACGTACCTGCTCGGCATTGATCACAACGATGTAATCACCGGTGTCGACGTGCGGAGTGTATTCAGGCTTGTGCTTGCCACGCAGACGGCTGGCGATTTCAGTAGCCAGACGACCCAGGGTCTGACCTGCAGCGTCGACGACGAACCAGTCGCGCTTTACTGTTTCAGGTTTAGCAGTAAAAGTTTTCATTCTTTATAGCCTCAGGGGCCGCCCTGATAAATAAGACGGCGGATCTTACTGAATAGTGCGTACTTTGACAAGGTCAAAGGCAGCCGCAAACAGGCGCTATCGGGGGCTCGGGTCAGCGCGTCCGTCATACGGCAAGATTCTTCGGCAGGCGGCGCATCACTTCCACTGCAGAAAGAGGTGCGCAATTATGCAGATTGCGAAAATAAATACAACCTGATTGTATGGTCGTTTTGCCGGAGGAACGTCAAATGGATTACCGCCAACTAGGCCGAACGGATTTGCGGGTCAGCGCCCTGTGCCTCGGCAGCATGACCTGGGGCGAACAAAACAACGCCGGCGACGCTTTCGCGCAGATCGAACGCAGCAAGGCCGCGGGGGTGAACTTCATCGACACCGCCGAGATGTATCCGGTGCCGCCGCGCGCCGAGACCTACAGCACCACCGAGCAAATCATCGGTGAGTATTTCGCCAAGCACGGCGACCGGGCCAACTGGGTGCTGGCGAGCAAGGTCGCCGGGCCGGGCAACGGCATCGACTACATCCGCGGCGGCCAGCTCAAGCACAACCGCGCGCACATCACCGCCGCACTGGACGCCAGCCTCAAACGGCTGCGCACCGACTGGATCGACCTGTATCAACTGCATTGGCCGGAGCGGCCGACCAACTTCTTCGGCCAACTCGGCTACAAACACCGCGACAGCGACTTCACGCCGCTGGAAGAAACCCTGGAAGTGCTCGACGAGCAGGTCAAAGCCGGCAAGATCCGTCATATCGGCCTGTCCAACGAAACACCCTGGGGCACCCTGAAATTCCTGCAATTGGCCGAGCAGCGTGGCTGGTCGCGCGCCGTATCGATCCAGAATCCCTACAACTTGCTCAACCGCACCTTCGAAGTGGGCCTGGCGGAAATCGCGATCCGCGAAGACTGCGGCTTACTGGCCTATTCGCCCCTGGCGTTCGGCATGCTGTCGGGCAAATACGAGGGCGGCGCCCGCCCGGCCAACGCGCGCATCAGCCTGTTCAGCCGCTTCGCCCGCTACACCAACCCGCAAGCCGAAGCGGCCTGCTCGCGCTATGTGGCCCTGGCCCGCGAGCACGGTCTCGACCCGGCGCAAATGGCTTTGGCATTCGTCACCGCGCAACCTTTCGTGACCAGCAATATCATCGGCGCCACCACCCTCGAACAGCTGGACAGCAACCTGGCCAGCGCGCAATTGCGGCTGTCCGAGGAAGTGCTGGCAGGGATCGAGGCCATCCACACCCGACACCCCAACCCCGCGCCCTAACCCCCCATCACAACAAGGGCTGCTGACCGCCACGGCTATCGCGCCGCGATGCCAGACGGTCGGCCAGCCGGGTCGGTTCGGGTAGACGGTGATGGCGCACGCAGGCCATCACCAGTTCCGGCGCGCGCTCAAGGCTCACTCGATGGCCCGGCGAGACGATCAACGGCCGCACACCACGCTTGCTGCGCAGCACCCAACCGATTGTCCGACCGCATCGGTCCAGCAAGGGAACCCGCGCCCCGCGCTGCTCTTGCAGCGGCCCATGACTACCGGTGAGTATTTTCTTCGCCACGCCGATGCTCGGCAGACCAGTCACCACGCCCAGGTGCGCGGCGATCCCCAGGCCTCGCGGATGGGCGATGCCGTGTCCGTCGACGAATACCAGGTCGGGCTCATGGGGCAACCCCGCCAAGGCCTGCAACAAGGCCGGCAATTCGCGAAACGACAGCAGACCCGGCACATAAGGCATGCTCGTAGGGATACGTGCCACGCACTCGGCCAACGGTTCGAGGGTCAGCGCATCGAGCAGAACCGCCGCAGCCCGGGTGATCGAACCGCCCTCTTCGAAGCCGACATCCACACCGGCGAAGCGCTGTAGCGGCGGATAGTCGTCCTCCAACCGTACCTGTTCGGCCAGGCGCGCCTGCATGACCCGAGCAGCGGCCACGCTGCCGTCCCAATCGGCGAATGGCTCCGCGGCGAGTTCACTCAAGGAGATCATGGCGTCCTCCAGATATTTGTCTGTTGGAGCGCCACAACGATGCGCAAGTTCGCCGAACAGCGGCGCCTTCGGCGATTACAGCGAGCGGGCGATGATTTCCTTCATGATCTCATTGGTACCGGCATAGATCCGCTGCACCCGGGCATCGGCCCAGGCCCGCGCCACCGGGTACTCCCACATAAAGCCGTAACCACCGTGCAACTGCACACACTCGTCGAGCACCTTGCACTGCAGGTCGGTGCCCCAGTACTTGAGCATGGCCGCGGTCGGCACATCCAGCTTGCCCTCAAGGTGCAACTCCAGGCAGCGATCGACGAATACCCGGCCGACCTGGATCTCGGTGGCCATCTCGGCCAGCTTGAAGCGGGTGTTCTGGAAATCCGCAATCGCCTTGCCAAATGCCTTGCGCTCGCGGGTGTAATCCAGCGTCCACTTGAGCGCCGCCTCGGCCGAGGCCAGGGCGCCAACACCGACGGTCAGACGCTCCTGGGGCAATTCCTGCATCAAATAGGCAAAGCCCATACCGGCCTGGCCGAGCAGATTTTCCTTGGGTACGCGCACATCCTGGAAGAACAGCTCGGAGGTGTCCTGAGCCTTCATCCCGACCTTTTCCAGGCGCTTGCCCTTGGCGAAGCCCGGCGAGTCGGCCTCGACCAGAAACAGGCTGGTGCCCTTGGCGCCGGCCTGGGGGTCGGTCTTGGCCACCACTATCACCAGATCGGCCAGGTAACCGTTGGTGATAAAAGTCTTGGAGCCGTTGATCACATAATGATCACCATCCAGCACCGCGGTGGTTTTCACCCCCTGCAGATCGGAGCCCGCACCCGGCTCGGTCATGGCGATCGCGGTGACCATCTCGCCGGAGACCAGCTTCGGCAAGTACTTGTGCTTCAGCGTTTCGGAACCGTAATGCAGGATATAAGGCGCGACTATGTCCGAGTGCAGGGAAAAACCGATACCGGTCAGCCCCAAGCGCCCCACCTCTTCGATCACCACGGCGCTGTAGAGAAAATCAGCGGCCATGCCACCGTATTCTTCGGGAATATGCGAGCAGAGCATGCCCGCCTCGCCGGCCTTGCTCCATAAAGCGCGGTCGATATGACCGTCCTTCTCCCACTGCTGATGGAAGGGCACCGCCTCCTGCTCGAGAAACTTACGCACACTGTCGCGAAAGAGTTCGTGATCGGAGCTGAACAAGGCTCTGGGAATCATGAGGCACCTGAAGGAGAAGAAGATTCGAGAGCCCGACTTTAACCAAGCAATCGCTTGGTTACACTGGACACAAGCGCCAAAAAATAAGACGATCCAGCCGTCTCTTGACCACTTTCCCACCTTAACGGGCCAAGCGCGTCACCAATGCCTCCCACATACACCCTCAGCTCAGAGCTTTCGCAAGAAGAATGACGATGACGACACCTCTCAAGCGGGTAAGTATTCTGGCCACCGACGGCGTATTCGCCTCCACCCTGATGCAGGCCAAGGATTTCTTCCATATGGCCAGCCTGCGTTACGGCAAACAGCAGGGCATCGGTTTGGCGCCGGCCTTCGAGATCAATCTGGTCAGCCCGGACGGCCAGCCGGTACGCAGCTTCAGCGGTGTACGGGTGCCGGTGGACGGCCCGTTGGATGTCGCCGACGTGATCATCCTGCCGGCGTTCTGGGACGACTTCGATGCCCTCAGCCAGCGCCACCCCCAGGTGCTCAGCTGGCTGAAGAACAGCCACGCCAACGGCAGCGCGATCTGCGGCGAAGCCACTGGCGTGTTCTGGATGGCCGAGGCCGGCCTGCTCGACGGCAAGGAAGCGACCACTTACTGGCGTTTTTTCAATGAGTTCGCCGAGCGCTTTCCCAAGGTGCTGCTCAATCAGGAAAAGCACCTATCGGATGCCGACAACCTCTACTGCGCCGGCGGCGTCACCTCGGCCTGCGATCTGTATATCTACCTGATCGAACGCTTCTGCGGCGCCGGCGTAGCCCAGGGCGTGGCCCGCGACATTCTCTACGAGGTACAGCGCAACTACGCGCCGGGACGCATCGGCTTCGGCGGCCAGAAGCTGCATCACGACATGACCGTGCTGCAGATCCAGCAATGGCTGGAGGATCACTTCGCCGATAAATTCCGCTTCGAGGACGTCGCCCGCGAACACAGCATGAGCATTCGCAACTTTATGCGCCGCTTCCAGGCCGCCACCGGCGACAAACCGCTGCATTACCTGCAACGCCTGCGTATCGAAACCGCCAAGGGCATGCTCAGCGCCACCCGCAAAAGCATCAAGACCATCAGTTACGAGGTGGGCTACGACGACGCGAGCTTCTTCGCCCGCCTGTTCCGCCAACACACCGAGCTGTCGCCCAATCAATACCGCCGGCAGTTCCAACACAAAGACGGCCATACCTAAGCTGCAAGCTGCAAGCTGCAAGCTGCAAGCTGCAAGCTGCAAGCGAATCAGAGTGGCGACCGCTTCGGCACCGTCAAGTTTTCCCACCCGTGCCTTTGGCTTTTCTCTCGAAGCTTGTGGCTTGCCGCTTGAAGCTGCTTTTAAGGCTTATGCGGGCGCGAAAGGAACTCGTGGGACTGCATTTCCAGCAGGCGGCTGAGGGTGCGCTGGAACTCGAAGTTCAGGCGACCGCCGCTGTAGAGGTCCTTGAGCTCGACCTCGGCGGAGATGATCAGCTTGACGTTGCGGTCGTAGAACTCGTCGACCAGGTTGATGAAGCGCCGCGCCATGTCTTCCTTGGCCACGCCCATCTGCTCGACATTGGCCAGCAATACCGCGTGGAAGATTTTGCCCAGTTCGATGTAGTCGTTCTGGCTGCGCGGGCCGTCGCACAGCTCGCGGAACTCGAACCAGGCCACGTCGTCGCCGACCTTGCGCGCGACTATGGCGCGGTTCTCGATCATCAGCGGCTCATTCTCCTGCACCGTGCAGTGCTCGGGCAGCAAGCTGCTGAAACTGCGCTGCAGGCTTTCCTCCGCCTCGGCATCGAGCGGCCAGTGAAACAGCTCGGCCTGCTCCAATGCCCGTAAGCGGTAATCGATGCCGCTGTCGACATTGACGATATCGGTGTGTTCCTTGAGCAAAGCGATCGCCGGCAGGAAGCGCGCGCGCTGCAAGCCGTCGCGATACAAACCGTCGGGCACGATATTGGAAGTTGCGACCAGGCTCACACCGTTCTTGAACAGCTCGTCCAATAGGGTCGCAAGGATCATCGCATCGGTGATATCGGAGACGAAGAACTCATCGAAGCAGATCACCCGGGCCTCGTCGGCGAAGCGCTTGCCGATGACGGTCAACGGGTTCTTCTCGCCCTTGAGGGTGCGCATTTCTTCGTGCACGCGCTTCATAAAGCGGTGAAAGTGCGTGCGCATCTTGCGCTCGAACGGCAGCGCATCGAAGAAGGTATCGACCAGATACGTCTTGCCGCGGCCGACGCCGCCCCAGAAATACAGGCCCTTGACCGGCCCTTGGGGTTTCCTGGCGAACAGCTTGCCGAATAGCCCCGGGCGATCGCTCTCGCTGGCCACCAGATCGTCGTACAGGCGCTGCAAATGGCGCACCGCCGTTTCCTGGGCCGCATCGTGGAAGAAGTCGGGGCGCTTGAGATCGGCTTGGTAGCGTTCTAGTGGAGTCATGATGATCGAGCCGGGCCAGTAAAACGGGGGCGTCACTTTAGCGACGGCCCCGCGGATTGGCAATCACCCCCCCCATGGATGCGGGCACGCCCCGTAGGTTGGCGCTGAGCGCAGCGAAGCCCAACATTGCGGCAACTGCGTCGGGCCTCGCCTAGCTCGGCCCAACCTACGACCTACGCCGCCGCCAACTCCGCAATGGCTTCGCGCAGGCGCAGCATGGCGGCGTCCATGGCCTCGGGGTCGGCGTAGGCTGGACTATCGGCCAAGCATTCGCCATCCAGCCACAGGGTGAACTGCTCGCCCTCGTCGGCGCGCAACTCCAAAGCGTCGGCGCCGTTGGCGATCAGCCGCTGGCTGATGCTGCCGGCCGCCTTGGGATCGCTGAAGGGTCGCGAAAGCAGTAGCTGCTCGCCATCGGCGGCGAGGAAACGGAAGCGGAAGCTGCCGTCCTGCTCGCGGAAGCTGACGAAACGCGCACTCTTGGCCGCTTTTTTCTTGCCGCCGCTGCCCACCGCCTGGCTGCGGAACGAGCGCAGACCGACGGCTTCGCGCAGCTCGCCGAGAAACGGCGTGGCGATCTTGCGCGCCTTGGCGGCGCCGGCCAGCAGAATATCTTCCAGGTCACCCGGCTTTTCGATCAGGGCGTGATAACGCTCGCGCGCCTCGCCCAATTCGGCTTCGAGCAACTGGCACAGGCGCTGTTTGGCTTCGCCCCAGGCCAGTCCGGCGATCAGCTCGGCGCGGAAATCCGCCTGCTGGGTCGGCGCGGCGAACGCCTGATAGAGGGTGAACAGGTGCGAATTGTCGGGGTCTTTCGGCTCGCCGGGCAACTTGGAGTCAGTGACGATCCGCGCCACGGCGTCCTTGAGCTGCTTGCTGCTACCGAATAACGGAATGGTGTTGTCGTAGCTCTTGCTCATCTTGCGCCCGTCGAGGCCCGGCAGGGTCGCGACGTCTTCTTCGATCACCGCTTCCGGCAGGACGAACAGCTCTTTGCCCTGGCCGAACAAGTGGTTGAAGCGCTGGGCGATGTCGCGGGCCATTTCCACGTGCTGGATCTGATCGCGGCCGACCGGCACCTTGTGCGCGTTGAACATCAGGATGTCCGCGGCCATTAGCACCGGGTAGCTGAACAGGCCCATGGTGATGCCCGCATCGGGGTCTTCGCCCTGCTCGACGTTCTTGTCCACCGACGCCTTGTAGGCATGGGCGCGGTTGAGCAGGCCCTTGCCGGCGACACAGGTGAGCAGCCAGCACAGCTCGGGGATCTCCGGAATATCCGACTGGCGATAGAAGATCGCCTTGTTCACATCCAGACCGCAGGCCAGCCAGGTGGCGGCGATTTCCAGGCGCGAACGCTGGATGCGCGCCGGCTCGTCGCACTTGATCAGCGCATGGTAGTCGGCGAGGAAGTAGAACGAATCCGCATCGGCCGCGCGACTGGCGACGATGGCGGGGCGAATCGCGCCCGCGTAGTTACCGAGGTGCGGGGTGCCGGTGGTGGTGATGCCGGTAAGGATACGAGTGGTCATGGCGTTCGCTTGTTAGACGGAATCAGAGACGCGGCAGCAGCAGATCCTTGAGATCCGTGAGCCTGCCGTGAAAAAAGTGCCCGCATTCTGCCACTTTCAGCAGCTCATGGGCACGCCCCAGGCCGGCGGACCAGGTATAAACCGCCTGCGGGTCTATCACTTCGTCGTCCTCGGGCTGGATCACTACCAACGGGCAACGTTGCGTCGGCGGGTTTTCCGCGGTCAAGCGCTGCACCGCCGGCGCCACCATGATCAGTTGCACCGGCTCTATCCCCTGGTTTTCCAGACGGCCGCCGAGGCTGGCGGCGACGAAGCCGCCGAAGGAGAAACCGAGCAGGGTCAACGGCAATTGTGGGTAATGCGCGCGCAGCCAATGCGCCACGGCCTCGGCATCGTCGACCTCGCCACTGGCCATATCATGGCTGCCAGCGCTGCTGCCGACACCGCGGTAATTGAAGCGCAAGGTGGCCAGGCCGGCATCGCGCGCGGTGCGCTGCAAGGTCGAGACGACCTTGTTGAGCATGGTGCCGCCCTGCACCGGATTGGGATGGCAAATCAACGCAACGCCACGGGCCTCGGGCACATCGAGCGACAGGGCTTGCAAGGGCCCGCAGGGGCCTTCGATAAATACTGGGGTTTCGCGGGTGAGCAAAAGTGAACTCCGTGACCTCTCAGAGGATCGACTCGTCTAGCTGACAGCCTGCGCCCTAGATACTCTTTGCGGTATACAGCGCAGGTTCGAGCCGTTAACGTAAAGCAAAGCCGTTTAGAGAGGAAGGACTCGTGGAACAGACGCTCACAGCCTGGTTACTACCGGCCGTTACCCTGGTAGCCGGTATTGCCATTGGCTTTCTGATCGCCCGCCTGGCGCCCAACGCGGCTCCCAACCGCACCCAGCGCCAACTGGACGAAATGCAGGAACGCTTCGACGCTTACCAGAGCGAAGTGGTCAGCCACTTCAACACCACCGCCAACATGGTGAAAAAACTCACGCAGAGCTATCAGGACGTGCAAGAACACTTGTCCGACGGCGCCAACCGTCTGGCCCTGGACGAATTGACCCGCCAGCGCCTGCTGGCCACCCTGCATGCCGAAGACGGCAGCGAAAAGCGCGAACGCCTGACGCCACCGAGAAACAACGAAATGCCTAAGGACTACGCGCCGAAAAGCGCCGATGTACCCGGCATGCTCGATGAAAATTACGGCCTGAAGAACAAGCGCTAGCCTGTGGCTCGCGTGATATCGAAGGGAGCCTGCATGCTGTAATCCAGCCGTGCCGGCAACCTGATCGGTCAATAGCACCAAGCATCGCCGGAACGCCGGACCGCAGCAAGCTGGCTCCTACAGGCAACAAAAAAGGTTCATCGCATTTTTGTGGGGAAGGTGGGCTTGACACCGGACTGGCAATTTTGTGTTTTTTGATCGCGGCGCTCTCTGCTTCTGGAACAGGTTCATTAAGGTGTCGAACCAGCATCCTGGTTTCGCCCCTCACGGGCGAGTCACTTTCTCTTGCTTGCCCAAGAGAAAGTAACCAAAGAGAAGGGCACCCCGACATCCGGCCCCGGCTGCGCCGGGGTTCCCTCCTTCCATCACCGCTCCAGGGGCACGCCACTTACGCAGCGATTCCACTCGGCCTCCTGAAGGGGATTTGGGCGTCGTCTGTGCGACCGCAGCTTAAGAGCAAAAGCAAAAAACAGACGCCGCCGAGCGTGATCTACGGAAATCTCGCAAGCTCGCGACCCGGTCCCGTCAGGAGGCCGAGTGGAGGTGTTGCGTAGGGGGACGAGCCGCATGGATGCGGCGAGAGGCTTAAAGGGCCAGGGACGGCCCTTGTAAGCCGGCCCCCGGAGCGGCACCGGAGCGAGGGAAGTTGAGCGAAGCGAAACCCGGATGCCGGGTGCCCTTCTTTGGCACACCTTTCTTGGGCAAGCAAGAAAGGTGTGGCGCCCGTGAGGGGCGCAACCTAAACGTTCAGCACACGCGTTAATGGGCCATGCCAAACCATTGACTGACACACAAAATTGCCAGTCCGGTGTCAATCGGCACTTCCCCGAAATTCCGCGAAGAACCACAAAAAAGCGCTGTCCCAATAATGTGTTGCATGGGCGATTCAGGTCTGAGCCTTTCTCGCATAGCCGGCAACGCGTAGGGTGCGCCGTGCGCACCACCGCAGGCGACGAATCACTGGTGCGCATGGCGCACCCTACGGATCCAGACCGAACGCAACACGCTATTGGTACATAGCCAACAAAAAGCCCCCGCCGATAAGCGCAATGCTGTTCACTTAAGCGGAGCAGCTTTGCGGTCAACCGGGTAGCGGCTCTTAGACATTTTCACCGTCCTGGGCGTCGATGGCCTGGGGCGGTTTTTAATGAATAGCAGGCTGATACTGCCGCGTAGATCCGCCAGCCGTCGGGGTGTATTTCCGGGTGACAACGCGCCTGCCATGACGACCAGTTGAGCGGCAATGAACTGGCAGGCGAACTTGAAACTGATCTCGCTCGGGGCCCGCTGGTGGGCCACCGCAGCCTGACTGGCCTCTCTACGCACCACGTTGTAGCCAAGTAATACCCCCCATAACTCCTGGTACACCAAATCCACCGTCTTGCTGCGAAGCGTCAGCGTGTTGTCTTGCATCGAGCTTTTGATATCCCTGAACCCTAGTTCGATTT